>NZ_LFVW01000289.1:0-13829 GCF_001182915.1 Kitasatospora sp. MY 5-36 | reverse complement strand
CCGTCGGCGGCGCGGCGCGGTACACCGTCCCGCGCCGCCACCGGTGCGGCGTCGCGGGGGCGGAAAACGGCGGCGAGGAAGCCGGCCGCCGAAGCCGGGCCGTCCGACTGGGAGCAGGCGGCGGCCGCCAGGTTCCCGTCCGGGCCGCTCGCGGTGGTGGACGTCGCCCCGTCCGGCAAGGGCCTGGTCGCCTACCTCGCCGACGGCACCCAGGCGTCGACCGCGCCGGTGGGGCGCACGCTGGTCGACGTCGTCGAGTGGGCGCTGGAGCAGCGGTTCGGCTCGCCGCGCCTGCACCGGCACGGCAAGGACGGCGACGCCCTGGTCGTGCTCACCGACGCCGCGCTCGCGGAGATCGGCCTGCCGCCGATGGGCCGGGACGAGAAGAAGGAGTTCGTCCCCCGCCTGGGCCGGCTCCCGAAGACTCACAAGGCCGTCAAGCAGATCGAGAAGGCCGGCTGGCTGCTCACCCAGCGCGGCCTCGGGCCGTGGGCCCGGGTCTACCGCACCCCCGAGGACGGCAAGCGCCAGTGCGTGCAGCTGTGCATCCCCGGCTGGGGCGCGCTCGCCTCCGGGGGCTGGCAGATGCCCGACGGCCTCGCCGACCCCGGCCTGGCCCGCCTGCTCGGCACCTACGCGAAGCGTGTTATCACCCCCCGTGGTTCCACCGCTGTGACGGGCCTCGACCTCGTCGGCGCCCAGCGTCCGCCCACCCGCGCGGTGCGCACCGACGCCGGCTGGACGTCCGGGCCGGTGGAGGGCTCCCGGCCGAAGGACGCCTTCGATCCGGCGCCTTCGGAGGTTCCGGACATGCATCCGCTCGCCCAGGGCCGCGAGCCGGGCGGGGCGCTGGTCACCGAGGCGTGGGACTGGTACCGCGAGCTCACCGAGCAGGAGCAGGCGGCACCGTTCGCGGTCGGCCTGGACGTCAACATGGCGTTCCTCGCCGCCGCCGGCCGCCTCACCCTGCCGCTGTCCGGCCCGGTGCACGAGCAG
This sequence comes from Kitasatospora sp. MY 5-36, assembly GCF_001182915.1. Classification (NCBI taxonomy): domain Bacteria; kingdom Bacillati; phylum Actinomycetota; class Actinomycetes; order Kitasatosporales; family Streptomycetaceae; genus Kitasatospora; species Kitasatospora sp. MY 5-36. The sequence goes on along the minus strand of NZ_LFVW01000289.1, from coordinate 12,833 downwards.
GGCCCCGCCTTCGACCCGAAGATCCCCGGGTCCTGGCTGGTCGACCTGTCCGGCCTCGACACGAACCCGCTGCTCCCCTCACCCTTCACCGCGGACGGGTCTCGGCCGACGGGGCCGGCCTGGTACTCCACCGCCAAGGTGGCGTACGCGGTGGAACTCGGCGCCACGGTGCGGCCGACGGAGGCGTACCTGCGGTACGAGCACGGCCCGTACCTGGACCCGTGGCACAAGCACCTGCGCAAGGCCTACCTGGACACGATGGCCGCCCTCGGCGTCCCGCTGAACATGGCGGACACCGATCCGGTGGCGTTCCTGGACGCCATGGCGAACCTCAAGGCGACCGGCGACCCTGCGGAGCTCGCGGTCCTTCACGCGATCAAGCAGACCGCCAAGGGCACCATCGGCAAGATGCGCGAACGCCCCCGCGGCCACGGCTACAAACCCGGCGAGCGCTGGGCCGCCCTGGAGCGCCCGACCTGGGACCCCCTGATGCGCGCTCTGATCGTCGACACCGCCACCGTCAACCTCCACCGCAAGCTCCGCAAGATGGCCGGCGACACCGGCCTGCACTGCTTCGCGGTGCTCTCCGACTGCGCCGTCTTCGCCTCACCCGGCCCCGGCGCCCTCGACATCCTCACCAAGCAGGACGGCACCCTCACCACCTCGCTGCGCCTCGGCGTGTCGCCCGGCCTGGTGAAGTTCGAGGGCTCCCGGCCGATGCCGGAGATCACCGAGCTGCTCGCCGACGACACGAACCCGGCCCGGCACATCAAGACCGGCGGGATCGTCTCCGCCGACGAGTAGCCGGCGCCCCGGCCGGGCCCGCGCCACGCGGCCCCGGCCGGGCCCCGCGCACCGCACGACCCGTCAGCAGCGGGCCGCCAGGACCGGCGGCCGGACCAAGGGGAGGACCCGATGGAGCACGACTCGCGCGCCGAACAGCTCGCCGCCGCCTACTGGAACCACACCCGGACGAACTCGGTCGCCTGGAGCCGCCTCAAGCCGGAGGTCCGGGCCGGGCTGACCGGACAGGCCGACACTTGGCTGCGCGCCGCCCTGTCCGCGGGCATCGTGGCGCCGGCCGCCGCGCCGAGCGAGGACCACACCGCCCTGTGGCTGGACGACCAGGGCGGCGTGTGGAACGACGTCCCGACCAGCGCCGGCGGCGACCTGGCACTGCCGCTGGTGACCGCCCACGAGGAAGCCGTCTTCCGCCGCGACCTCGAAGACCGCGGCCACCGCCTCACCCTCATCGGCTGGACCCGCTGAACCCGACCGCCCGGCGCCGGACGCCGGGCGGTCCCCACCACCACGACCACCATCACCACCACGACCCCGAGGAAGGACAGCCCGATGGGGGAGATCGACGAGGGCCTGGAGCGCGCTGAGCGCTCCCGCCCCATCCCGGTGCACCTGAACACCCGCGTGCGGTTCCTGTGGGAGAAGGTCGCCAAGAACGACACCAAGCGCCTGGCCCGGGCCGCCGGCGTCTCGGTGCGCACCGCCCAGCGCTGGGCCCACGCCCTGACCGCCCTGGCCGAGGGCGAGCTGACCGGCGACATCCCCATGACGAAGGCCAACGCCGCGAAGATCGAGCAAGCGGTCCGGGCGGCCTGGCAGCCGCGGGTCAGGCAGCGGGTGCGCCACGCCGCCGAGACGAAGGGGTTCATGCTCCACATCCAGGCGACCTTCGGCTACTCGGCGGCCGGCGGCTCGACCGACGACCCGCGCGAGCGCATGATCACGCAGAAGATGCCCGGCTCCGTCGCCCAGCGCCTCTACGAGGCCCGCGACGCCGGAGCGACCCAGGCCCAGCAGGAAGCGATCCTCGCCGAGGCCCTGCGCGACGAATACTTCAAGGACGGAGGCCGCCGCGGCCGCGGCCTCGACGTCGAGCTCAACGACATCGCCTGGATGGACCTGGAGGGGCTGTAGTCCTGCTTCCGGCACCTGCACCGGCACCGGCACCGGCGCGCGGCGAAGGCCGACCGACCGGTGCCTCCCCGACTTCCTGGAGGCTGCGTTGACTTCGCCGTACCTGGTCGACGGTCAGCGCGTGTACGCGCCCGCCATCGGCGGCCGCACCGCCGTGCTGCACCTGGCCGTCCTGATCGGCCGCAGCAGCGCGCCGTGGGCCGGCTGCGGCCGGGCGAACCGCCTGGCCGAGGACGGGCTGCTCTTCGCCGACGAGGTCGGCACCGCCCGGCTCTGCGCCGCGACCGGCTGCACCGGCCAGCCTTGGAACCGGGGCCGCGGCGCCCGCCCGGCACCCCGCTGACCACCCCGGGGCGACCCCGTGTCGCCGAAATACCGGCTCCGGCCGCCCCGAAAGGGGCGGCCGGAGCTTTTATGTATCGGCCGCCCGAATTTCCGGAATTCGAATGGAGGAAATTCCTGAAACGAGCAGCACACCCCCGGTGACGGCGAGCAGTCGTTCCTGGTCCGTGTACACCGCGACCAGAACGGCGTCCCGGCCGTCCTGGCCCGGCGCCGTCACCACCCGCCACGCGGCATCGCCGTGGTCCAGGACGAGCGGGCACCGCGCGCGGCACCCGGCACGGGCCCGGCGCCAGCCAGCGGGCTGTGCACCGTACTGGCCGATCTCGCAGGCCAGCCGGACGCCGAGCGCGGCGCGAAGGCCAGCCGGTCCCGACCTGAAGAAGAAGGAATCGACTTCCAGGGCAAACGGCCAGGCCGCTCCGCCCAGTAACTGGCTTGCCGAAGTAAGGGCCCGTCCCCGCGGAGGGGTGGGCCCTTCCGCATGCCCCGACGAAGGAGACCACACTGCCGACACTGCACTACGCCCCCGCCGCCGCCCGCACCCTGCACTGCCTGGAACGCCGCCGCACCGGTGCGGCGAAGCTGCGCCGGGTCCGGCGCGCGCTCGACCAACTCGCCGCCGACCCGCGCCACCCCGGCCTGCGCACCCACCGCTACCACGCCCTGCCCGGCCACGTCGGACGGCGGGTCTTCGACTCCTACGTGGAGACCGGCGCCGACGCCTGGCGGATCTACTGGACCTGGGGCGAGGACGCTGGCGCCGACCACCGTGGGGCCGGCGGCCAGGACAACGGCGCGGTGCTCACCGTGCTGCTGATCGGCCCGCACCGCTGACCGGCCGATTCTGCCGCTGGGTCCGCTACGGTCGAGTAGGGGTAAGTGGGATTTACCCACCTGCCCCGAGTGGGTACGGTGGTGGTACCGACAACGAACCGACCCCCTTTAGCTCTACGCCCAGGGGGACCACCAGGAAGTTCAGGACCTATATGACGATCATGCAGAGTGAGGAGTTCGAGACAGTCGCCGAGACCGAAGTCGACAGCCGCGGCCGGGTCTCCCTCGGCCGGGCCGGCGCCAAACCGGGCCGCCGCTACCGGGTGGAGTCCAACCCGGACGGCGTCCTGCTGCTGACACCCGTCGTCTCCATCCCGGAGCGCGAGATGCAGGTGTGGACCAACCCGCTGCTCGCCGAACGCATCCGCGCCGGCATCGAGCAGGCGCAGCGCGGCGAGACCGTCGATCTCGGCGACTTCTCGAAGTACCTCGACCACGAAGATGGTGAGGAATAGAGCAGGTGCACGTTCTGCGGTTCACCGAAGACGCCGCCGAGACGCTCCGGCGCCTGGCGGCCGGCCCCAAGGCCGACCCGGTCAAGCTGAGGAAGGTCCGCAAGGCCCTCGCCCTGCTCCAGACCGACCCGCGCTACCCCGGCCTGCACTCCCACCAGTACGAGGCCTTCCCCGGGCACACCGCGGAGAAGGTCTGGGACTCCTACGTGGAGAACAACAACCCGTCCGCCTGGCGGATCTACTGGACGTACGGGCCGGACGAGAAGACTGACCAGGGCGAGCCGGTCTCGGTCATCACGGTGCTGGTGATCGGCCCGCACCAGTAGGTGCTGCCCGACCGGACCGATGCGCCGGCTGAGGTCGGGTGCGAGCCGGCGGCGGACCGCATGGGTGCTGCCGTCGGCCGCCGTCGACACGCTCGTCGGCGGCCGCCAGGTCCAGTAGCCGGTCTGACCCTGCGGTCTTGTCCGGCGGGGCTTCCCGCCCCGTAGGCTCCTCCCGTGCCTGATGACATCACTGTTCCCGACGACCTGATCGCTCTGCAGCTGGCGGCCCGGGCCGCGCAGCGCGCGGCCGAGGAGTTCACCGCCGAGATCGCGGCGGAGGCCCGTACAAGATTCCCCGCCCCGGAGCAGTGGCTGGAGCGGTTGTGTTGGCCGGCCGACCCGCCGGCGGGTGGCTTGCAGGACGGGCCCGCCGCCTCGTTCTGGCCGCCGGACCTCACCGAGCGGCTCCGGCAGCTGCGGGAGGACGCCGCCACCGCCTGGACGAAGGCGGGTGGGCATCCGGCCTTCGGCGAGGCCAGAGCCGAAGGCCGGTACCCGAAGTTCCTGACCGCGCTGCACAAGTGCATCAGCGAGGCCGAAGCGGCGACCGCCTGAGCGGAGGCCCACCCGACCGCAGCTGCCTCGCCCAAGTCCCGCCGCGCCCGGACACCTGGACCGAGATGGCATGTCCGCAGCCGAAAAACCCAGGTCAAAGCCCTGGCCACCCGCCGACCGGCGGGTCTAGCATTCCCGCCACCGCAGCCCCACCGCAGCCCCACCGGGCCGCCGAGCAGAGCAGCCGCGCCACGCCACCCCGGCGCTGCTGGCCTCCCGCCGGCCGGGCCCCGCGGACCACCCCCTGCTCCCCCGGGACCCGGCTGCCGGGTCTATCGGTTAGGGCGGTCGTCGGGAGCGGGCCGCATGCTGCATCTCGGCCTCCCACAGGTGCCGGCGTCCGGCGGCGAGCTCGCGGCGGACCTGGCTATGGGCGCAGGAAGTCGACAGTGCAGTTGATGCGCTTGCCGAGATCGCCACGTGTGTAAGGTCCGCTCGCGTTGAGCGCAGAAAGGTTGTTTCCGAGGTCATATTGGACGCGTCGATGGTGCGCGCCGATGCCCTGGAAGACCATCGGTACCAGCTTGAGCATGTGTACGTCGGTCCGCCCCGGAGTGGTGAACCAACCGTTCGAAGGGAAGAAGCGGTCGAACGCCTCAAGCGCTGAGGGGATCTCCTTAGCCGGAATGCCGGAGTATGTCGACATCCACTCGAACTCTTTGCCTTTCCGGTCTTCAAGAAAGAACCCGCCCCAGCCCCAGAGGAACTGCTGCCAGAAGGTCGGGTAGAGACGGAAGTTGGGCTGCTTGCGTAGCCAGTCCATGCCGGTTTGGAAGGTCTCCGGAAGGCTGTGATAGCCCAGTCCCAGGAAGACAAACTTCCCGGTCTCCGACACCAGGGGTGGCGGGCCGTCCGGGTGCTCCACCGCGTAGTCCACGGCGGCTTTGAGGATCGCGAGGCGGGCCCGGTGTTCGAGATACATGCAGGCCTGGAGATCCGGGTGCTCGCCCTGCCGGAGTGCGGCCTGGTAGCTCGGGCTCTGGGTGGTCGCCGAATGCGGGTTGAAGGTTCCGCCGTCGAGCTCACGTGCATAGCCAAGGGTCAGCTTGGGGTGCTCACGGTAGGCCTCGTACAGCATCGCCAGGGACTCCTCTGGGGCCCTGGCGAAGAAGGTGCCGTCGTTGATCAGGCGGTAGTACGACTTTGCCTCCCGGGCACCCAGGGAGCCTGCCTTCGCGCGGTCGTGGATGGTCTTGACGAGCTTGCGCTCGACACCGTAGGAGTGTCGCCACAAGCCGATGAGGCCCGACTCGGTGAAGGAACCGAAGCCTTTGGCCTCGAAGTCCTTTGGGGCAGTCGTGAAGTCGTCGAAGCAGACAACGTCCAAGCCGAGAGGTTTCATACGGTCTGGAGCGGTCTTTCGGTCGCCCCATTTTTTGACGAAGAAGGCCCCGCGCTCAAGCCCGAGGTAAGTCATCCACCCGACTACCTTGAACAGGTCGGTGTAGCCCCAGCCCCCACCCTTGACCTCGATAATCCGCCGCACGATCCGCTCGGGTGCATAGTCCGTGGTGAAGATATCGAGTTCGAGGATGTCCGCTGGATCTGATTCCACCAACTGCTTCTCAACGAAGTGGCCAGAGGCTTGGAACAGCGCGGCTATGTAGTCCTCAAGCTCGTCGCCTGCCCCGGGAATGTCCGGCAGCTTTACACCGCTTGTGCTCATGTGTGGTTCCCTCCTGTGGACGAGACCGACTTTATCCATCGCACTGGCAATGCGGAGCTCAACTAGTCCTCGGCCTGCTCCAGGACCCGTCGTCGTAGGCCTCGACGACCTGGTACGTCCACATGCCCGGCAGGACGTCGCGGCCTACCAGCCGGTGCTCGACGAGGTCGGCCTGCTCCTGGTGGCCGGCCTCGCGCAGCAGACGCGCCGCTTCGGCGAGCATCCGGCCCGCGGTCCGGTCACGGCGTAACCGGCCCGCTGCCAGGACCCGGCGCCCTGAACCTCTCGACATAGCGGTTCGCCGATCCCCGGTCGAGCGTGATGCCGTGGGTGAGCAACTCGGCGAGCAGCGCCTCTGTGACGGCGTTGCGGCTGCGCGGGTCGCCGGGCCGCACCCGCAGGCGGTACAGCAGCTCCAGCGCGTCCTTCTTCGTCGCACAGCCGGCCAGCCGCTTGCCCAGGTCCTTTTCGTCGTCCGGCGTCCGAGCGGGAGGCACGATGGCGGCCGGCGCGGCAGGAGGGGTGGCCGCCAGGCGACCGAGCTGAGCCTCGATCACCGCGAAGGCGACACCGGCCGGGGCGGCACGGCCCAACCGCGCACGCAACTGCTCCTCCGCGACGGCCACGGCCGCGCGGGCTTCGAGGACCCGGTCCACACTGCGGACCAGCTGCTCCCGGGCGTCCTCAACCGAGGTGTCGGCTGTCACGACCGACGAACGAGCACGGCCCCGGGGAGGTCACCATGTGCGGGCCGTCCGGTTGACGCGCCTTGCTGACCTCTCACTGGCCGGGGGCCGCAGGCCACCCCCTGCCTCCCCGGGACCCGGCTGCGACCCGGGAGATCGGTGTCGTCGGCGCGGACCAGGGCGAGGTGACCGCGTTCTCCGCCACCGACACGCACGTCCTGTTCACCCGGCTCCAAGTCGTGTACCCCGGCTAGACCGGGCGTGGCGTTCGGCTGCGGGCCCGCCCCGCACGGCGCCGTAGAAACCGGGCCGGCCGCGCCGCGCCCGCTACGCTGCTGCCGGTGCCCGCCGGACCCGAGACGCACACTCCGGGCCATCACCGGCGGGCACCATCGCATCAGCGATCGGCAGAAGGAGCCGACGGCGGCCGAACGCGAGCGCACCGTACGGCTGCCCGTCGCCGCCCAGAACGACCTCCCGGCCGGCGGCCCACCAGTCCACCTCGCCCCCTCATCAAGGTCACACGGCCGGTGAGTTTCGCCCTGTAACGCTAGGGAGTTTCGCCCCGCCAAACTCCCCGCCACAGGTCAGGACCGGTGCGACGCCGGTCCCGCCGCGTGCGGTGCCACGTCGGCGGCGCGGCCGGCGGCGACGGCCTGGTCGAGGTGGTGGGCGAGTTCGGGCAGTTGCCCGACCGGGTCGTTGTCGACGGTGATGGTGCGGGGCATGGCCAGGGCGATCGCGCCCACCGCCGCCAGGGCGAGGCCCTCGCCGGTGGTCAGGCCGGTCTCGTGGACCAGGACCAGCCCGCTGAGCACGAAGGCGAGGTTCTCGTCCACGCCGCCTTCCTCGTCGTCCTCGGGGTCCAGGTCCCGGCCGCAGGCGGACACCGCGGCCGCGTACTCGGCCAGGCGCCGACTGCCGGCACGGGCGGCCAGCCCCTCCACCCACCCGGCCGCCCGCCCGGCCGCGGCCGCCGCGATCCCCACTGCGGCCGCGATCTGCGCGCGGTACCGTTCCTCGATCCGCTCGGCCTCGGCCGCCTCCGCCGCGTCCTGCCGGGCCCGGGCGGCGCGGGCGGCCTCGAAGGCGGCCCGCTCAGTGGCGAGGACCGACACCGCACCACCACCGCCGTGTCCGTCGTCGCCGTGCTCCCGGTCGTCGGGCAGGGGAATCAGGTTCGTCATGACCGGTGAACCCGGCCGCCGCTGTTCGGGTTACGGCACCGGGCGCATCGTCCGGTCCGACGCCCCCGCCAGGAAGAGCGCCCGGGGTGACAGACTGCCAGCCATGAGTGATCAAACCGGCCATCCGCCCCGGCGCCCGCTGGCCCAGCCGTTCTCGCACGCGGGCGACGCCGCCGACGAACCGCTCGCCGAACGGCTGCTCCCGGCCGAGCGCCTCGGCTCGCCGTTTTCCGCCCCGACCGCCTCCGAGGCCGAGCCCGGTCAGGCCCTCCTGCAAAGCAGCCGGCGACGCCTCGGCCCCGGCGGCCTCGCCGCCCAGGCCCCCGCCTGACCCAGGCCGAGCCGGGGCTGCCTGCCCGAGTACGGTAGGACAAGGGGCACAGCAGCCCTGCCCCGCCTTGCTGGGTTTCGCCCCGTTGCCCGGCGCGGGGCGAAACCCAGCAAGGCCGTCGGACCCGGTGGCTACGATCCCGGGCATGGACAGCGCCCAGCCGACCGCCGCCACCGACCAGCCGGCCCCTGGAGAGGAACCGGTCCGGCTGTGCGCGCGGAAGGGCTGCTCGAACCCCGTCCCCGTACCGCGCACCGGGCGGCCGCGGACCTTCTGCTCGCGGTCGTGCCGCAGCAAGGTTGACCGCGCCAAGGCCAAGGCCCGCGAAGAAGCAGCACAAGCCGCAGCAGGCGCCGCTGCACCCGACCCGGCGGCCGCCGGGGCCGACGGCGCCCTGGCCCGCTGGGGTGAGGACGGCCGACACCTCCTCGGCGTCGCGGGGGCGCTGCGCCGCCGGCTGACGCGCTTCCTGGAGGAGGCCACCACCGGCGATCCGGCCACGGCGTTCGCGGAGCGGCCAAGGTGCTGCCGGTCTATGGCACCCGCGCCTACATGGCCGCGCAGGACGTCCGGGACAAGGCCCGCTGGCCGCAACTGGACGAGCACGAGCGACTCATGGCTCGCTCGTGCGAGCGGATCGACCGCTGGGACCACGACGAGGACCCGGGCGACGCCGCCGTCCCGGGGGAGACAAACGCCCCGCGAGGCGAAACCCCGACCACCCCCGCTCCGGTCGGGCAGCCGCCCGCCCCCGCCTCCGCTCCTGAGCCGGACGCCGGGCCGGTGCCGGCCCAGCGGTCGGCGGCCGCCACGGCCGAGCAGGCCCGGCGGGAGGCCTGCACCGATCCCGAGCGCCGCTTCGACTTCCCCGACCTCCTGGACGACCTGGAGGTGACCTTCGGCCCCGGCTGGGAGCTCGGGGCCTGGCTCACGCCCGAGGCTCAGGGCGTTCTCCAGCTGCGCCTCGACAGCGAGCCGGTCGGCTGGACCGCGCCTCTGCCCGACGGGCCGTGGGGACAGGCCGGCTGGATCGCCTGCCTCTACCAGCCGGACGGCGCCCGGCTCCTCGTCGACACCTTGTCCCGGCCCAGGACCCTGCCCACCGCGGACCTGGCGCTGGACGCCATCCTGCGCGCCCACCAGACCAGGGCGGCCTCCGCCCGTTGACCCGGCCTCACCAAGCGCCCGGGCCGCCGTGGTGGTGCCGGGCGATCGCCTCCAGCAGGGCCTGCCGCGCGCCCCACAGCCGGCCTTGCTCGGCGGCCAGGGCGTCGGCCGCCCACACCGGCATCGGTCGCCCGAGCGCCGCCTCGTCCAGTGCCTTTGCCAGCGCGGTGTCGGCCTGCTTCCAGTCCTCCAGCTGCCGGACCAGGCCCCGCACGAAGATGTCGACGGCCCTGGCCGGGTCCCGCCCGTCCTGGCGGGCCTCCTGGGCGACCTCGCCGAGGACGTCCTCGTCCAGGTCCTCGAACACGGCCTCCCACCGCGCGGCCACCAGCCGCTGATGGTCGGCCAGCACGCTCTGCAGCCCGTCGTCGACCGACTCCTGCGACCAGGGAAGCGGGGACCGCGGCGCCCGGCCCACGACGGCGAAGGCCCGGCCGGCGACGCCCGGCCCCAACCCGGCGCCGCGCCGAGGGCGGGGAGAGGAAGTGCTGCTCGTGCTGCTCACCCTCGCTCCAACGCGGCCGGGCCTCCGTTCGTCACCCCGCACCGCAGACCCGGGCGGTGCGAGGCCGGCCGACCCGGCGCGCGCGGCCTGCCCGGGGTACGGTTCTGATCAGAGCCTGAGCCGCCGTCACGGCGCGCGTACGGGCCCGGCGAGGCGAAAGAGGCCGCTGGAGTTCCCCAGGTGTATCCCCGGGGCCGTCCCCGGGTGATGCCCCGGGGGGAAGCATCCGCCGACCTTTCGACATTTCCCCAGCTCAGCCCCAACATTCGAGCCGCCCAGGGATGCCGACAACCCTCTCCCTTCCCTTCTTTGAGCTGTTGGTGGTTGGTGGTGCAGTTGGGTAGGGCGGGCTCGGGTTCACCGCCAGGTCCAGTGCTGCCCTACCCGCTCCATCGCCGCTGGGGCCCTCCCCCTTCCCGGCCGGGGAGGCCGGGCGCCTCCCGATGGTCGGCGCGCGGTGAGGCGGGCGGCGGCGAGCGGCGGGCGGGGCGGGCCCGGTGTCGGTGGTGTGCGGTACAGCAGAGAAGATCACCACCACGAACACCAGGGGGCAGGGCATGGACCACGACCAGGACGACGACCACGGCGGCCAGGGCGAGCGGCACGGCGACGAACAGCCGGCCCGGCCCGGTCGGGTGCACTTCCGCCGCTCCGCCCGCAACCCCAACGGCAGCACGGCCCCGCTGCGCGCCGACGTCCTCGCGGCGCTGGGCGTGCTGAAGATCGCCACCTACAAGCAGCTGCACGCCCTGATCGCCGCCGACGAGTACCGCGACCACCACCGCGTGGAGCACGTGGCCGAAGCGGTCCGGGACCTGGAGAAGCACAAGCTGGTCGACGTCCGCGGCACCACCTCGCCGCCGGGCCGCCGCCCCGCCCCCAAGACCGCCCCGCTCACCGGAGAAGCTGAGGGAGCCGGAGGAGGCGAGGGGACCGCGAAGCCGAAGCCGGGCGGGCCCGGCGCGGAGAAGATCGTCGGCCTCACCCCGCTCGGCCTGGCCGCCGCCGCCGAAGCCCTCGGCGACGACCGCGACATGGGCGGCCACGCCCGCGGCGCCGGCCTCACCGGCGCCCCGCACGCCATGCTCGTCAACGAGCTCATCATCACCGCCGTCACCGGCACCACCACCCACGGAGCCCCGCCCCGCACCGACAAGCGCCAGGCACCGCCGCGCCGCGCCCTGCCCACCGGCCCGCTGCCCGGCGGCATCGAGGCCTGGGCCACCGAGACGCCCCACACCATCACCGGCAAGGTCAACGTCATCCCCGACGCCGTCGTCCGCCTGCCCGAGCTCGGCATCCCGGTGGCCTTCCTGGAACTCGACCGGGGCACCATGACCGACATCCGCAAGGTCGCCGGCAAGCTCGACAACTACAAGCGGTACTTCGACCGCACCGTCCACGACGGCGGCCAGGAGCGCCTGGAGGCCGAGGTCCGCTACAACGTCCCCGAACCCGCCTACGGCTACCGGCACCACCGCGCCGTCCGCCCGCCGGTCCTGTTCGTCCTGGACCAGGGGACCAGGGGCAGCCGCCCCCGCTACAGCCCCGAGGCCCTGGAACAGCGCCTCGAAGACCTGCGTAACGCCACCTGGGAGCACTGGCAGGGCCAGGCACACGAGCAGGAGGGCGTCACCTACGCGACCTTCGACGGCAAGATCCCCGTGGTCGGCACCACCGTCGAGCGCCTGCGCGAGCACGGCTGGCAAGGGCCGATCTGGTGGCGCTTCGGCCGGCCCGGTCGGCACTCCCTCACCGACGCCCTCAACGACGAACCCAACTGGGGCCTCATCGCCCAGCGCCGCCAGGAACGCGAGGACCAGGAACACGCCGAACGGGAGCAGGCCGCCAAGGCCAAGCAGGACGCCGAGACGGCGAAGCTGCGCAAGGTGCTGCTCGCCGCCCGAGCCCACAACGACGCCCTGCACCCCTGCCACACCTGCCACGGCCCCCTCGGCGGCACCCACGACTCCGAAGACGAGCTGGACGAGAACGCCCACCCGGACCGCCTGGAATGCCCCTCCTGCGACCGCCAGCGCCGCACCGACACGCGCCGGCCCATCGTTCTGGACCTGCCCACCACCCGCGCCCTGCGCCGCGCCGAGAGGCACGGCCCGCCCAGCGACGACCCCTGGTGGAACGTCCGCCTCCTCCACGCAAAGCGCTGGTCCAAGTACGACCGAAGCAACGGAGAAATTCCCCACAGCATGACCCAGATTTCCCACGGCCGCTCAATTCCAGAACGGTACTGAAAACACCGAAGAAACATGCTGCGCATTCTCTAAACGAGAAGAGCGCCGAAATGCCGAGCGGAACGGGTTTCCACAGGCCATCGAGAACACACTCAAACCATGGCAAGAAAAGAGACCCGACAGGAAAGCTGCCCACTCCACACCAAATACACAGCATGCAACCCCGGAGCTGCGCTGTGCCTCTTCCCCGCGTCTGGCTGATGCCGGCCGCGCGGTTCGGAGGCGGGCGGGGCGGGCCGGGGGAAGCCCTGCCCCGCCCGAGCACGGTCCGCCCGAGGCCTGCGGCAGGAATCCCCGACAGGTGAATTCTGAAACACCGGCCGCTAGCGCCCGAGAGGCTGAAGGTCGGGAATTCAGCCGGAAGGCTGATAGAATCAGAGCGCAGAGTTTTCGGGATTTTTGGCACTCACAGAAAGTCCGGAGATTACGGGTCGGCACCCCGCTTACGGCGGGATCGCCTGACAGTCCAAGACTGATACACCGGGCGGGGCGGGCATCCGTCTGCCGGATTGGCCTGGATCATGGTCTAGACCAATCCGGGCGTGGATGCGATGTCCGACCCGCACGCGCCCCCTCGGGGCCACCCTCC
>NZ_LFVW01000288.1:0-13886 GCF_001182915.1 Kitasatospora sp. MY 5-36 | reverse complement strand
CTGCTCGCCGCCGCGGCCGCCGAACGGCCCGACCCCGGCCAGGTCGCCGACCTGGCCGCCAGGGTCGGCGACTCGGTCGTGCGCACCGCCGAGATCCTCGCCCACCGCCGCACCGCCGCCGTGCCCGGCGGGCCGGAGCGCTCACACTTCCTCGCCGCCGAGCAGTCCCTGCTGCTCGGCCACCCGCTGCACCCCACGCCGAAGAGCCGCGACGGCCTCGGCCCGGCCCAGAGCGCCGCCTACTCGCCCGAACTGCACGGCTCCTTCCAACTGCACTGGTACGCCGTCGACCGCGAACTGCTCGCGGCCGGCTCCGCCGTCGCCGAGAGCGCCGAACGGCTCACCGCCGGACTGCTCGACGGCGCCGTGCCGCTGCCGCCCGGCACCGCCGCCGTCCCGCTGCACCCCTGGCAGGCCCGCGAACTCGCCCACCGCCCGGCCGTCGCCGCCCTGCTCGCCGACGGGCTGCTGCACGACCTCGGCCCGGCCGGCGACCCCTGGTACCCCACCTCCTCGGTGCGCACCGTCTACCGGCCCGGCACCCCGTGGATGCTCAAGCTCTCGCTCGGCCTGCGGATCACCAACTCCCGCCGGGAGAACCTGCGCAAGGAACTGCACCGCGGCCTGGAGATGCACCGGCTGCTGGAGAGCGGGCTGGCCGCCGAGTGGCGGGCCGCCCACCCCGGCTTCGACATCGTCCGCGACCCGGCCTGGATCGGCGTCGACCACCCCGCCCTCGGCGACCCGGGCGGCCTGGACACCGTGCTGCGCGCCCAGCCCTTCGCGCCCACCGACCGGGCGCTGTGCGTCGCCGGCCTGGTCGCCGAACAGCCGCTCGGCACCGGCGACACCGTGCCCTCCCGGCTCGGCGACACCCTGCGGGCCCTGGCCGTCCGCTGCGCCCGCCCGCTGCCGACGGTGGCCGCCGAATGGTTCCTGCGCTACCTGGACGCGGTCGTGCTGCCCATCCTCTGGCTGGACGGCCGGGGCGGCATCGCCCTGGAGGCCCACCAGCAGAACAGCCTCGTCCTGCTGGACGCCGAGGGCTGGCCCTGCGGCGGCCGCTACCGCGACAACCAGGGCTACTACTACCGGGAGAGCGCCGCCGCGCGGCTCGCCGCCCGGCTGCCCGGACTCGGCGCGGACAGCGACACCTTCCTGCCGGACGACGTGATCGACCACCACTTCGCCTACTACCTCGGCATCAACCACGTGCTCGGCCTGATCGGCGCCCTCGGCTCCCAGCGGCTCGCCGACGAGACGGTGCTGCTGGCCGCGCTGCGCCGGTTCCTGGCCGGCCCGCGGGCCGCCGCCACCGGCTCGGCGCTGCCCGCGCTGCTGCTGGACGCGCCCGCGCTGCCCTGCAAGGCCAACCTGCTCACCCGGGTCAACGGCATGGACGAACTGGTCGGCCCGGTCGCCAGCCAGTCCGTGTACGTGGACATCCCCAACCCGGTGGCGGGTGCCTGATGACGGACGACGGGTGCCGGGTGCCGGACGGCCTGTCCGGGTGGGGCGCCGTCCCCACCCCGGCCGGCGAGTTCCGGCTCGGCCCGGTCCGGCTGCCCGCCGACCTGGCGCTGCTCGCCCGGTGGATGAACGACCCCGAGGTCGACGCCTTCTGGGAGCTCGCCGGGCCGCCGGAGGTCACCGAACGGCACGTCCGGGCCCAACTGGACGGCGACGGCCGCAGCCTCCCGTGCCTCGGCCTGCTCGACGGCGAGCCGATGAGCTACTGGGAGGTCTACCGCGCCGACCTCGACCCGCTCGCCGCGCACTACCCGGCCCGGCCGTACGACACCGGCGTGCACCTGCTGCTCGGCCCCGCCGCCAGCCGCGGCCGCGGCCTGGGCGCCGTCCTGCTGGCCGCCCTCGCAGAATTGATTCTCCGCCGGAATCCGCGCTGCGAACGGGTGCTGGCCGAGCCGGACGTCCGCAACCGGCGGTCCGTCCGGGCCTTCGAACGGGCCGGATTCCGGGCCGCCGCCGAACTCGACCTGCCCGACAAGCGCGCCGCCCTGATGGTCCGCGACCGGGCCGACGGGCCCGCCGCGCAGGCCCAACTCCCCGCCTAGGACGACCCTGTGGACACCTCGACACCCCCTCCGTACGACCTGCTCGGCGTCGGCATCGGCCCGTTCAACCTCTCGCTCGCCGCACTCGCCGAACCCGTCCCCGGCCTGCGCACGCTCTTCTGCGACCAGCGCCCGGAGTTCCGCTGGCACCCCGGGATGCTGGTCGACGGGGCCCGGATGCAGGTGCCGTTCCTCGCCGACCTGGTCTCCCTGGTCGACCCGACCAGCCCGTGGTCCTTCCTCAACTACCTGCGCGACCAGGACCGGCTGTTCCCGTTCTACTTCGCCGAGCGCTTCCAGCTGCCGCGCCGCGAGTACGACCACTACTGCCGCTGGGCCGCCGAGCGGCTGGCCAACTGCCGCTTCGGCACCGAGGTCACCGCCCTGCACTGGGAGGCGCCCTGGTACCGCGCCGAACTGACCGACACCGCGACCGGCCGGCGCTCCGAGGTCAGGGCCCGCAACCTCGCCCTCGGCGTCGGCACCCGGCCGGTGCTGCCCGAGGCCTTCGCCGCGCTGGCCGGCCACCCGCGGGCCTTCCACTCCGCCGAGTACCTGGACCGCCGCGCCGACCTGGCCGGCGCCCGCGACATCACCGTGGTCGGCAGTGGGCAGTCCGGCGCCGAGGTCTTCCTCGACCTGCTCCGGCGCCACGAGGGCGACGACGTCCGGCTGCGCTGGCTCACCCGGACCAGGGCGCTCGCCCCCATGGAGTACTCCAAGCTCGGCCTGGAGCACTTCACCCCCGACTACACCCGCTACTTCCACGGCCTGCCCGCGGCCGTCCGGGACGCGCTGGTCACCGCCCAGTGGCAGCTGCACAAGGCCGCCAGCGCCGAGACCCTCGCCGAGATCCACGACCACCTCTACGAGCGCACCATCGGCCGCCCGATCGACGCCGCCCCGGTCGAGATCACCCCCGGCACCGCCGTCGACGCCGCCCGCCCCGGCCCCTGCGGCGGCCTCGAACTGCACTGCCGGCACACCGACTCCGGCGCCGAACACCTGCTGCGCACCGACGCCGTGGTGCTCGCCACCGGCTACCGGGCGGCCCGCCCGGCCGCGCTCGAACCGCTCGCCGAACTGATCGACTGGGACGAGGCCGGGCGCTACCGGGTCGACCCGGACCACCGGGTCGCCACCCGGCCCGGACTCACCGGCGGGCTGTACGTCCAGAACGCCGAACTCCACACCCACGGCGTCGGCACCCCCGACCTCGGACTCGGCGCCCACCGGGCCGCCGTGATCCTCAACGCCGTCACCGGGCGCACCGTCCACCGGCTGCCCGGCCGCACCGCCTGGACCGGCTTCGCGCCGCCCGGCCCCGCCGGGCCCGCCGACCAGCCCACCCCCGCCGGTCCCGTAGAACAGTCCGCCCCGGCACCCCCGCCGCGGAGATGGCGGACCTCACCCCCGCCGGTCCCGTAGAACAGTCCGCCCCCGCCGTCCCCCGCCCCCAGGAGTTGACCCGTGCCGCAACCGTCGGCCGCTGAACCGCCGCTCCACCTGCCCCCGCACCTCACCGCCGGGCACTGGCAGCGGGCCGGCCGCGCCCTGCTGGCCAAGATGCTGGGCGAGTTCGCCTACGAGGAACTGCTCCGACCCGTCCCCGGCGACGAGCCCGGCGAGTACCGGCTGGAGCTGCCCGAGGCCGAGTACCGCTTCACCGCCCGCCGAGGCTCCTACGACAGCTGGCAGGTCGACCCGGAGTCCGTCCGCTGCTCCCGCCCGGACGGCCTGGACCCGCTGCGCTTCCTCCCGTACGCCCGGCAGACCCTCGGCCTGCGCGGCGAGACCACCGGCCACCTGATCCGCGAGCTCTCCGCCACCCTCACCGCCGACGCCCGCCAGCTCGCCACCGCGCTGACCGCCGCCGAACTCGCCGACCTCGACCACGCCGCGCTGGAGGGCCGGCAGACCGGCCATCCCTGGATCGTCCCCAACAAGGGCCGGATCGGCTTCTCCGCCGCCGACGCCGCCCGCTGGGCCCCGGAGGCCCGCAGCCCGCGCCCGCTGCCGTGGATCGCCGTGCACCGCCGGCTCGCCGAGTACCGCGGCGTGCCCGGCCTGGAGCGGCCCGAGCAGCTGTACGCCCGCGAGCTGGACGACGTGGACGCGCTGCGCGCCGCGCTCGGCCCGGACGCCGAGGACTACCTGCTGCTGCCCGTCCACCCCTGGCAGTGGGACGAGACGGTCCTGCCGCTGTTCGCGCCCTGGATCGCCTCCGGCGAGATCGTCCCGCTGCCCTCGGACGGCGACCCACGGCTGCCCCAGCAGTCCATCCGCTCCTTCTTCAACACCGCCCACCCCGAGCGCTGCACCGTCAAGCTGCCGCTGTCCATCCTCAACACCCTGGTCTGGCGCGGCCTGCCGGTCGAGCGCACGCTGGCCGCGCCCGCCGTCACCGCCTGGCTGCTCGGACTGCGCGACGCCGACCCGTACCTGCGCGACGAGTGCCGGGTGATCCTGCTCGGCGAGATCGCCTCCGTCACCGTCGACCACCCGCTCTACCGCGAGCTGCCCGAGGCGCCGTACCAGTACAAGGAACTGCTCGGCGCGATCTGGCGCCAGCCGCTCGGCCCCTTCCTGGACGGCGGCGAGCGCGCCCGCACCCTGGCCTCGCTGCTGCAGACCGGCTCCGACGGGCGGGCGCTCGCCGCCGAGCTGATCGACCGCTCCGGCCTGCTCCCCGGCGACTGGACCGCCCGGCTGTTCGCCGCGATGATGCCGCCGCTGCTGCACTTCCTCTACCGCTACGGGCTGGTCTTCTCCCCGCACGGCGAGAACGCCATCGTGGTCTTCGACCCCGCCGACGCGCCGGTCCGGCTCGCGGTCAAGGACTTCGTGGACGACGTCAACCTCAGCGCCCAGGACCTGCCCGAACTGCGCGGCCTGCCCGACGAGGTGGCCGAGGTGCTGCTGCGGGAGAGCCCGCAGGGGCTCTGCCAGTTCATCCACTCCGGGCTGTTCATCGGCGTCTTCCGCTTCCTCGCCCCGCTGCTGGAGGCGCAGACCGGACTGCCCGAGACCGAGTTCTGGGCCCTGCTGCGCGCCGAGGTGCTGCGCTACCAGGACCGCTTCCCCGAGCTGCGCGAGCGCTTCGAGCTGTTCGACCTGTTCCGCCCCCGGATCGACCGGCTCTGCCTCAACCGCAACCGGCTGCTGATGGACGGCTACCAGGACCGCCCGCACCGCCCGCACGCCGCCCGGTACGGGACGGTGCCGAACGCGCTGGTCGCCGTGGACGTGCGGATGCCCGGGCAACGGGACCGGATTGTCACCCCCGCCCCGTAGGCTGGGAGGGTCATGACGAACGACTCCGAATCCCACGACTCCGAATCCCAGCGGGCGGCAGTCCTCGGCGACGAGGCCGAGGAAGCCGTCGCCGTCCCGCGCTCGCGGATCCCCGAACTGCTGCACGCCGCGGTGGCGGCCGTCGGCGGTGTGGAGCGCCCCGGCCAGGTCCGGATGGCCGAGGCCGTCGCCGACGCCGTCGACCACGCCGAGCACCTGCTCGTCCAGGCCGGCACCGGCACCGGGAAGTCCCTGGCCTACCTGGTGCCCGCGCTCGCCCACGGCGACCGGGTGGTGGTCGCCACCGCCACCCTGGCGCTGCAACGCCAGCTGGTGGAGCGGGACTTGCCGCGCACCGTC
Source organism: Kitasatospora sp. MY 5-36 (assembly GCF_001182915.1). Classification (NCBI taxonomy): domain Bacteria; kingdom Bacillati; phylum Actinomycetota; class Actinomycetes; order Kitasatosporales; family Streptomycetaceae; genus Kitasatospora; species Kitasatospora sp. MY 5-36. The sequence continues at coordinate 8,157 of NZ_LFVW01000288.1, read as the reverse complement.
GAGGCGATGCACCCGGTGCTGCGCCGCCGCCCGCTGTTCGCGATGCTCAAGGGCCGCTCCAACTACCTCTGCCTGCACCGGGCCAACGAGGGCACCCCGAGCGACGAGGGCGAGGGCCTGTTCGACCCGGTGGACGCGCTCGGCGGGCCCACCGGGAAGCTCGGGAAGGACGTGCTGCGGCTGCGTGACTGGGCCGACGAGACCGACACCGGGGACCGCGACGACCTCAGCCCCGGCGTCTCCGACAAGGCCTGGGCCCAGCTCTCGGTCACCTCCAAGGAGTGCCTGGGCGCCACCCGCTGCCCGTACGGCCAGGAGTGCTTCGCGGAGAAGGCGCGGGAGCGGGCCAAGCTGGCGGACGTCGTGGTCACCAACCACGCGATGCTCGCGATCGACGCGATCGAGGGCGCGCCGGTGCTGCCCGAGCACGGGCTGCTGATCGTGGACGAGGCGCACGAGCTGGTCAACCGGGTCACCGGCGCGGCCACCGCCGAGCTGACCGTCGGCGCCGTCAACCGGGCGGTGAAGCGGGCCGCGCGGCTGGCCAACGAGAAGGCGGTGGACGCGCTCCAGGCCGCCGCCGAGAACTACCACGGCCTGATGGAGACCGCCCAGCCCGGCCGGGTCGAGGAGCTGCCCGAGTACCTCGCGTACGCGGTCACCGCGATCCGGGACGCCTCCCGCCAGGTGATCACCTCGCTCGGCGAGACCAGGGACAAGGGGCTCAGCGACGAGGACGCCGTCCGCAAGCAGGCGATGGCCTCGGCCGAGGCGCTGCACGAGACGGCCGAGCGGCTGCTGGAGGACTCCGAGTACGACGTGGTCTGGATCGAGCGCAGCGACCGCTACGGGCTGGGCACCGCCTCGCTGCGGGTCGCCCCGCTGAGCGTCTCCGGGCTGCTGCGCGAGGGGCTGTACAAGGAGCGCTCGGTCGTCCTCACCTCGGCCACGCTCAAGCTCGGTGGGGACTTCAACGGCGTCGCCGCCTCGGTCGGCCTGCCCTCCGAGACGCGGCTGCCGGACGTCCGCACCGCCGGGGACAACCCGGACGCCAAGGCGGGCTTCGGCGAGGACGCGGTGCCGCACTGGCGCGGGATCGACGTCGGCTCGCCGTTCAAGTACCCCAAGCAGGGCATCCTGTACGTCGCCAAGCACCTGGCCGACCCCGGGCGCGATCCCGAACGGCCCGACATGCTGGACGAGTTGGCCGAGCTGATCGGCGCGGCCGGCGGTCGGACGCTGGGCCTGTTCTCCTCGATGCGCGGCGCCCAGACGGCCGCCGAGGCGATGCGCGAGCGGCTGGACCACCGCGTCCTGCTCCAGGGCGAGGACACCCTCGGCGAGCTGATCCGGGAGTTCGCCTCGGACGCGACGACCTGCCTGTTCGGCACGCTCTCGCTCTGGCAGGGCGTGGACGTGCCCGGCTCGGCCTGCCAGCTGGTCGTGATGGACCGGATCCCGTTCCCCCGGCCGGACGACCCGCTGATGAGCGCCCGCCAGAAGGACGTCGAACAGCGCGGCGGGAACGGCTTCATGGCCGTCGCGGCGACGCACGCGGCGCTGCTGATGGCGCAGGGCGCGGGCCGGCTGGTGCGCGCGGCCGACGACCGGGGCGTGGTCGCGGTGCTGGACCCGCGGGTGGAGACCAAGCGGTACGGGAGCTTCTTCCGCTCCTCGATGCCGGAGTTCTGGTACACCACGGACCGCAACCAGGTGCGCCGCTCGCTGGCGTCGATCGACGCCTCGGCGGCGCCGGTGCGGCCGGTGGTGAAGCGGGGCTGAGGGCACCGGCCGCCCGGCCCGTGGAACGCCGGAGGGGCTCCCCGCACTGTGCGGAGGAGCCCCTTCCCGGTGTGTGTGGTGGTGCGGTGCGTGCTGGTGCGTGTTGCTGTGCGCGCCGAGGCGGCGCGGGTGCGCTCAGAGGCGCACGGGGGCCGCCCAGGGGCGGCGCCGGACCGCTCAGAGGCGGCGCAGGACCGCGACGACCTTCCCCAGGATGGTCGCGTTGTCGCCGTTGATCGGCTCGTACGCCGGGTTGTGCGGCATCAGCCAGATCCGGCCGTCCTCGCGCTTGAGCCGCTTCACGGTGGCCTCGCCGTCGATCATCGCGGCCACGATGTCGCCGTTCTCGGCGACCGGCTGGCGGCGCACGGTGACCCAGTCGCCGTCGCAGATGGCCGCCTCGATCATCGAGTCGCCGCGCACGGTGAGCGCGAACAGCTCGCCCTCGCCGACCAGCTGGCGGGGCAGCGGGAAGACGTCCTCGACCGTCTGCTCGGCCAGGATCGGCCCGCCGGCGGCGATCCGGCCGACCAGCGGGACGTAGGAGGTGGAGGGCCGGCCGGCCGTCTCGGCGGTGTTCGGACGGGCCACCTCGACGCCGCGGACCTCGTAGGCGCGAGGGCGGTGCGGATCCCGGCGCAGGAAGCCCTTGCGCTCCAGGGCCATCAGCTGGTGGGCGACCGAGGAGGTGCTGGACAGGCCCACGGCCTGGCCGATCTCGCGCATGGACGGCGGGTAGCCGCGGCGCTGGACGGAATCCCGGATGACCTCGATCACCCGGCGCTGGCGCTCGGTGAGGCCGGCCTCGTCGGTGCGGATGCCGGGGGGGCGACCGGGCATCGCCCGGGCGGGGGAGGTGTGGGAGTCGTCCATGGCGGTGGAGTGTTCGATCGGCTGGTCGGGAACGCGGGTCGCCCCGGAAAGGGCCGCGCCGGAGAGGCGGTGGTCTTCGCTACGGTCCATGCTGCTGTCCACACCCTGCTGATTCGTGGTGCGCTGCCCCACCTTGAACTGGGAGTGTTCCTGCACCGGGATGGTGTTGCTTTCGATCGTGTTCACGGCGGCCCCTCTCGACGGCTGTCCTCTCCCCTTTTCCAGCCCAACGCGCCTCCTATCGAAAGGTTGCGCCAAACACACGTTCGAGTGAATTATTCGGGAGTTGACTGACTCGATCAAGGCTTTGTTGTACATCGAGTAAATGTTCGAGCGAAACTCGCCCCCGGCAGTCTAATCGGGCCCCTCGCGGCATCGACACGCCAAGGCGCTCACCTCCCCCAGACTCCTAGATGTAGTGGCTACAGTCCTCTCCGTGCCCAGTACTAGTGGTCGCCCCGCATGATCAGCTTGCCGAGGCCGGGGGCGCATCGCATAGACTCAACAGGTCCGAACGTTCTGCCAGGGAGGGATCCCGAGGTGCACTGCCCCTTCTGCCGGCACTCCGACAGCCGTGTTGTCGACAGCCGGACCACCGAGGACGGCAGCTGCATCCGCCGTCGTCGGCAGTGCCCGGACTGCGGACGCCGCTTCACCACGGTGGAGACGGCCGCGCTGATGGTCATCAAGCGCAGCGGGGTCACCGAGCCGTTCTCCCGGCAGAAGGTCATCACCGGCGTCCGCAAGGCCTGCCAGGGCCGCCCGGTCACCGAGGACGCGCTCGCCCAGCTCGGCCAGCGGGTCGAGGAGTGCGTGCGCGCCAGCGGCAGCGCCGAGCTGACCACCCACGACGTGGGGCTGGCCATACTCGGCCCGCTCAAGGAACTCGACGTGGTCGCCTACCTGCGCTTCGCCTCCGTGTACCAGGCGTACGACGGACTGGAAGACTTCGAGGCCGCCATCGCGGAGCTTCGCGCAGAACGGCCCCGCACCCCCGAGGCGGACGACACCTGCGTGTCCGTGTCCGCCGCCGCGCCCTAGGAGGCGCCGGGCCCCTCGCGGGCCCAGCCACCCGCACCACCACGGCCCCGCGGGGCCCACGCGTGCCCGAAATCGGGGCACAGAACACTACAAACCGTGCGTAAGCAGGCAGGGTTCCTGCCTGCCCGCACACCGGAAGAACGAACCAGCAGTGCCCGGACTTTTCAGGGCACTTCGGGCGTTTGCCCAGGAGGAGGAGCGAGAAGTGACAGACACCACGAGCGGTTCCGCACGCGGGTCGAAGTCCGAGAAGGCCGCGGCCAAGGGCGCCAAGGCCCCGAAGGGCGGTCTCCGGATGGAGCGCATCTACACCACTCCTGGCGTGCACCCGTACGACGAGGTCCGCTGGGAGCGGCGGGACGTCGTCATGACCAACTGGCGTGACGGCTCGATCAACTTCGAGCAGCGCGGCGTCGAGTTCCCCGACTTCTGGTCGGTCAACGCCGTCAACATCGTCACGTCCAAGTACTTCCGCGGCGCCGTCGGCACCCCCCAGCGCGAGTGGAGCCTCAAGCAGATCATCGACCGCGTGGTGCTCACCTACCGCGCCGCCGGCGAGAAGCACGGCTACTTCGCCTCCAAGGACGACGCCGAGATCTTCGAGCACGAGCTGACCCACGCCCTCCTCCACCAGGTGTTCAGCTTCAACTCGCCGGTCTGGTTCAACGTCGGCACCAAGCAGCCCCAGCAGGTCAGCGCCTGCTTCATCCTGTCCGTCGACGACTCCATGGACTCGATCCTCGACTGGTACAAGGAAGAGGGCATGATCTTCAAGGGCGGCTCCGGCGCCGGCCTGAACCTCTCCCGGATCCGCTCCTCCAAGGAACTGCTCTCCTCCGGCGGCAACGCCTCCGGCCCGGTCTCCTTCATGCGCGGCGCCGACGCCTCGGCCGGCACCATCAAGTCCGGTGGCGCCACCCGCCGCGCGGCCAAGATGGTCGTGCTCGACGTGGACCACCCGGACGTCGAGGCCTTCATCGAGACCAAGGTGAAGGAGGAGGAGAAGATCCGCGCCCTGCGCGACGCGGGCTTCGACATGGACCTCGGCGGGGACGACATCACCTCCGTCCAGTACCAGAACGCCAACAACTCGGTCCGCGTCAACGACGAATTCATGACCGCCGTCGAGAACGGCACCGAATTCGGCCTGCGCGCCCGGATGACCGGCGAGGTCATCGAGACCGTCGACGCGAAGAAGCTGTTCCGCAAGATGGCCGAGGCCGCCTGGGCCTGCGCCGACCCCGGCATCCAGTACGACACCACGATCAACCACTGGCACACCTGCCCGGAGTCCGGCCGCATCAACGCGTCCAACCCCTGCTCCGAGTACATGCACCTGGACAACTCCAGCTGCAACCTCGCCTCGCTGAACCTGATGAAGTTCCTGCGCGACGACGACTCCTTCGACGCGGCGACCTTCGCCAAGGTCGTCGAGCTGGTCATCACCGCGATGGACATCTCCATCTGCTTCGCGGACTTCCCCACCGAGAAGATCGGCGAGACCACCCGCGCCTACCGCCAGCTCGGCATCGGCTACGCCAACCTCGGCGCCCTGCTGATGGCCACCGGCCACGCCTACGACAGCGAGGGCGGCCGCGCCCTGGCCGGCGCCATCACCTCGCTGATGACCGGCACCGCCTACCGCCGCGGCGCCGAACTCGCCGGCGTGGTCGGCCCGTACGACGGCTACGCCCGCAACGCGGCCCCGCACCAGCAGGTCATGAAGCAGCACGCCGACGCCTCGCTGGACGCCGTCTCCCACGACGACCTGGACGCCCCGGTCTGGCTGGCCGCCAACAAGTCCTGGCAGGACGTGCTCCGCCTCGGCGCGCAGAACGGCTTCCGCAACGCCCAGGCCTCGGTGCTCGCCCCGACCGGCACCATCGGCCTGATGATGGACTGCGACACCACCGGCGTCGAGCCCGACCTGGCCCTGGTCAAGTTCAAGAAGCTGGTCGGCGGCGGCTCGATGCAGATCGTCAACGGCACCGTCCCGCGCGCCCTCAAGCGCCTCGGCTACCAGGACGAGCAGATCGAGGCGGTCGTCGCCCACATCGCCGAGCACGGCAACGTGGTGGACGCCCCGGGCCTGAAGCCGGAGCACTACGAGGTGTTCGACTGCGCGATGGGCGAGCGCTCCATCTCGCCGATGGGGCACGTGCGGATGATGGCCGCGATCCAGCCCTGGATCTCCGGCGCCATTTCCAAGACCGTGAACATGCCGGCCGCCGCGACCGTCGAGGACGTCGAGGAGATCTACTTCGAGGCGTGGAAGATGGGCGTCAAGGCGCTCGCCATCTACCGCGAAAACTCGAAGGTCGGCCAGCCGCTCTCGGCCAAGAAGAAGGACTCCGAGGAGAAGACCGAGGCGGCCGCCCCGGTCACCCCGGCCGCCGTGGTCGAGAAGGTCGTCGAGTACCGCCCGGTCCGCAAGCGCCTGCCCAAGGGCCGTCCGGGCATCACCACCTCCTTCACGGTCGGTGGCGCCGAGGGCTACATGACCGCCAACTCCTACCCGGACGACGGCCTGGGCGAGGTCTTCCTGAAGATGTCCAAGCAGGGCTCGACCCTCGCGGGCATGATGGACGCCTTCTCCATCGCCGTCTCGGTCGGCCTCCAGTACGGCGTGCCGCTGGAGACCTACGTCTCGAAGTTCACCAACATGCGCTTCGAGCCGGCCGGCCTGACCGACGACCCGGACGTGCGGATGGCGCAGTCGATCGTCGACTACATCTTCCGCCGCCTGGCGCTCGACTTCCTGCCGTTCGAGACCCGCTCGGCGCTCGGCATCCACTCCGTCGAGGAGCGCCAGCGCCACCTGGAGACGGGCTCGTACGAGCCGCTGGAGGCCGAGGAGCTCGACACCGAGTCGCTCGCCCAGTCCGCCCCCGTCGCCGCCAAGCCGGCCGCCGTCCCGGCCCCAGCCCCCGTCGTTGAGGCACCCAAGGCGACCCCGAAGCAGGCCCACAACTCCACGGAGCTGATGGAGATCCAGCTCGGCCTCAACGCCGACGCCCCGCTCTGCTTCTCCTGCGGCACCAAGATGCGCCGCGCCGGCAGCTGCTACCTCTGCGAGGGCTGCGGCTCCACCAGCGGCTGCAGCTGACCGCGCCCGACCCCGGTGGTCGCCTCCTGAGGTGAACACCTGAAGCGGGGCGAGGACCTTCATCGGTCCTCGCCCCGCTTTTTCGTGTGCCTTTCTCGAGCCCCGGGCGTGCCGATGTCACGTTCCGGGGTGGTGTCCGGTCTGTAGGGGGTGACGGGGTTCCTCTGGGAAGGAGTGGCGCGGTGGTGGGAACGGTGCTGGTGACCGGGGCGACGGGGACGTTGGGGCGGGAGGTGGTGCGGCTGCTGGTGGCGCGCGGGGTGGCGGTGAGGGGGCTGAGCCGGCGGGTGCGGGACGGGGGCGACGGGGTCGAGTGGGTGGTCGGGGACCTGGTCGGCGGGGCCGGGGTGGCGGAGGCGATGGCCGGGGTCGACGTGGTCGTGGACTGCGCGACCACGCAGAAGAAGGCGGACGTGGCCGGGGTCCGGACGCTGGTGGCCCGGGCCCGGGAGGCCGGGGTGCGGCACCTGGTGTACGTGTCGATCGTCGGGATCGACCGGGTGCCGTTCGGGTACTACGCGACGAAGCTCGCCTGCGAGCGGGTGGTGCGGGAGTCGGGGCTGGGCTGGACGGTGCTGCGGGCGACGCAGTTCCACGACCTGGTGCTGAAGGTCTTCGACGCCTCCGTGAAGCTGCCGGTCCTCCCGGTGCTGAGCGGGGTGGCGTGCCAGCCGGTGGACGTACGGGAGGTGGCCGCGGCGGTCGCGGACTTGGCGGGGGAGGAGCCCGCCGGCTTCGCCCCGGAGGTCGGCGGCCCGCAGGTGCGTTCGTACCGGGAACTGGCCGAGGCCTACCTGCGGGCGGCGGGCAGGCGCCGGTTGCTGCTGCCGCTGCCCCTCCCGGGAGCGACCGGCCGCGGACTGCGGGCGGGCGGCAATCTGACGCCGGATCGGGCGGTGGGCCGGGGGACCTTCGAGGAGGCACTGGAGCGACGGTTCGGCGGCCGCTGAGGTCGGCGGCCGCCGGGACAGGACGGGCACCCGGGGCGTGAGGCGTGGTGCTCGGGTGGGCGTCGGGGCGTCGTTGTGTGGTGTGGGCGGCGTGAAGGTAGGAGATTGGCCGTCAACTGGCCGCTTGAGGCCTATGTCTGAATCGATATGATCGGCCGAAAGCGTGAACCGATCAGACGCCCGGAGACGTTTCGCTACGTCGCCGGGCGGACTGGTATGCGCCCGACCAGCTGTCGGCGGCCGCAACCGTCGCCGACCCGCCGCCCGCGCCGCCGCCCGCCGACGTTGCCGAGGACCGCACCGATGAGAGAAGCCACCAGCCCCGACGGCCGATCGCGCCGACGGCCCGCGCCGCGCACCGTCGCCCTGACCGCGGCCGCCGTGCTGCTGGCGCTGGTCGCCGCG
>NZ_LFVW01000287.1:0-13895 GCF_001182915.1 Kitasatospora sp. MY 5-36 | reverse complement strand
CAGGGCGTGGCCGGGGCGCACCGTGATCCGGTACGCCTCGGCGGCGAGCGTCCCGTCCTGGACCAGCTCGATGCCCGCGCCAGGCCGGCCCGGGCCGAGCGGCAGCCCGGTGGCGGCGGACAGCGTGGCCCGCAGCCAGCGCTCGGCGTCGGCCAGCGCGGGGGGTGCGGTCAGCGTGGTGGCGGCGTCGAGCGGATAGTCCTCGTCCGGGCGGCGGGCGGCACTCGAAGGTGCGGGAATGAGGTCCATTCCGACATCCTGCCCACGCCCCGACGATTGGCATAGACCACCAGGGGAACCCTGGTGCTATGCAAAACGGCGTTGTGCGGGGCGCCGCGGACTACTTCTTGTCGCCGTCGCCGCCCTGCGGCTTGCCGATGCCGTCGTAGATCTCCTTGCACATCGGGCAGACCGGGTACTTCTTCGGGTCGCGACCGGGCACCCACACCTTGCCGCAGAGCGCCACCACGGGGGACCCCGAGAGCGCGCTCTCCATGATCTTGTCCTTCTGGACGTAGTGCGCGAAGCGCTCGTGGTCGCCGTCCCCGTGGGACACCTGCGGGACGGGCTCGACCAGGGTGCCGGTGCCGAGGCCGCGCTCGGGCTCAAGAGTGCTCATGGGTGCCAAGTCTATGGGCGCCTCCGGAAACCCGGCCAGTGTCGCGGCTCCGGGCCGGTCGGCTCAGTTCATCGTCGGGTCGTCCGGGTAGGTCGCCAGCAGGGCGAGCGGGCCGCGCTGGCGGCGCAGCACCGAGCGCCACAGCCGCTCCGGCTCGGGGCTGGAGACGTCCCCCGGCTCGCAGTCCACCAGGTACCAGGCGCCGCTCTCCAGCTCCGCCTCCAGCTGCCCGGGCGACCACCCGGCGTACCCGGCGAAGATCCGCAGGCTGCCCAGTTCGCCGGCCAGCACCTCGGGCGGCGCCTCCAGGTCCACCAGGCCGATCGCGCCGTGCACCCGGCGCCAGCCGAGCGGCTCGCCGGTGCCCGGCTCCCCCGGCGCCACCGCGAGGCCGAGCGCCGAGTCCAGCGCCACCGGGCCGCCCTGGAAGACCACGGCCGGCTGTCCGACGAGTCTGTTCCAGCCGTCCAGCACACTGCCCACCTCGACCGGCGTCGGCCGGTTCAGGACCACGCCGAGCGCCCCCTCGACGTCGTGGTCGAGGAGCAGCACCACCGCCCGCGCGAAGTTCGGGTCGGTGAGCAGGGGCGTCGCGACGAGCAGACGGCCGGTGTGGGACCGGCCTCCGTGCGAATGGGCCGCCGTCATGCCCACATGATCCCGCAGAACCGCACCGCTCGGACACCGCAACGCCCGGAAACGGCCACGCCCACGAACACCCGTACGGCCGTACCGGGGGGCGGGCCCGGGCCCGGAGAGAGCACCATCACGGGAGAGGCTCACGGGAACCAACGGCACGCCTACTACCATCTACGTCTGGTGGACGCCTTTATACGGTGCCGACTCGGTTTCGCCGGGGGCCCGAACGCGCCCGTACGACCGGTCCACCACCGGCTCTCTCCCGGAGCCCTCCCCCCGACTCCTCTGGCACCCCGGATTGCGAGAACGATGACCGACGACGTCCTGCTGGTCCACGGCGGAAACCCGCTCGAAGGCGAGATCCGCGTCCGCGGAGCGAAGAACCTGGTGCCCAAGGCCATGGTCGCCGCCCTCCTCGGGCAGGGCCCCAGCAGACTGCGCAACGTCCCGGACATCCGCGACGTCAAGGTGGTCCGCGGCCTGCTGCAGCTGCACGGCGTGACCGTGCGCACCGGTGACGAGGACGGCGAGCTGATCCTCGACCCCTCGCACGTCGAGAGCGCCAACGTCGCGGACATCGACGCGCACGCCGGCTCCTCGCGGATCCCGATCCTGTTCTGCGGCCCGCTGCTGCACCGCCTCGGCCACGCCTTCATCCCCGGCCTGGGCGGCTGCGACATCGGCGGCCGCCCGGTCGACTTCCACTTCGAGGTGCTGCGCCAGTTCGGCGCCAGCATCGAGAAGCACCCGCAGGGCACCTACCTGGTGGCCCCGCAGCGGCTGCGCGGCACCAAGATCGAGCTGCCCTACCCCTCGGTCGGCGCGACCGAGCAGGTGCTGCTCACGGCGGTGCTCGCCGAGGGCGTCACCGAGCTGCGCAACGCGGCCATCGAGCCGGAGATCGTCGACCTGATCTGCGTGCTGCAGAAGATGGGCGCGATCATCACCCTGGGCACCGACCGGACGATCCTGATCACCGGTGTGGACGAGCTGAACGGCTACAACCACCGCGCGCTGCCGGACCGCCTGGAGGCCGCCTCCTGGGCCTGCGCGGCGCTGGCGACCAAGGGCGACATCTACGTCCGCGGCGCCCGCCAGCTGGAGATGATGACCTTCCTGAACACCTTCCGGAAGGTCGGCGGCGCCTTCGAGGTGGACGACGAGGGCATCCGCTTCTGGCACCCCGGCGGCGAGCTCAAGGCGATCGCCCTGGAGACCGACGTGCACCCGGGCTTCCAGACCGACTGGCAGCAGCCGCTGGTGGTCGCGCTGACCCAGGCCACCGGCCTGTCCATCGTCCACGAGACGGTGTACGAGTCGCGGCTCGGCTTCACCGGCGCGCTGAACCAGATGGGCGCGCACATCCAGCTCTACCGCGAGTGCCTGGGCGGCACCCCGTGCCGCTTCGGGGCCCGCAACTTCCTGCACTCCGCGGTCGTCTCCGGCCCGTCCAAGCTGATCGGCTCCGAGCTGGTCATCCCGGACCTGCGCGGCGGCTTCTCGTACCTGATCGCGGCGCTGGCGGCCGAGGGCACCTCGACCGTGCACGGCATCGACCTGATCAACCGCGGCTACGAGAACTTCATGGACAAGCTGCGCGACCTGGGCGCCCACGTCGAGCTGCCCAGCGAGCAGCTGGTCGACGCCTGACGGTCCGAGCACTCAACGGCGAGAGGCCGGGCTCCCCAGTGGGGAGCCCGGCCTCTCGGGCGTTCAAGGGGTGGCTCAGGCAGCGCCCTTGGCGGCTTCCTTCAGCTTGGAGCCGGCGCTCACCTTGGCGCTGTAACCCGCGGCGATCTGGATCGGCTCGCCGGTCTGCGGGTTGCGGGCGGTGCGGGCAGCGCGGTGGGTGCGCTCGAAGGTCAGGAAACCGGGAATGGTGACCTTCTCGTCGCCCTTGGCGACGACCTCGCCGACGATCTCGGCGAAGGCGGCCAGAACGGCGTCGGCGTCCTTGCGGGTCACCTCGGCGCGCTCGGACAGCGCGGCCACCAGCTCACTGCGGTTCATGTGTACTCCTGTGGTCTGTTCGCTTGCGGTGCGCGGGGGCCCATCGGTGCTCCCACCGGGGGGCACCCGGATAGGCCGCAGGTCCGCACACTGTGCTCATGCAGGCAATGCGTGGTCGCAGGCCGGGTCCGTACCCGATGCCGCGCGCCGGAGCCGTCGAAGGCCCGCCCGCCCGCCTGGGTACGAATCCTGCCCCGACCGGCCCCGAGAAAGCCAATCGGGCCCCGGCCGAGCCACCCGAACATCGCCCGCCCGTCGGAGGTGTGACGCTCCGTCGGCTCCGGCGGACCGGACCCGGGCGGCGGTCGGGACGACACGCCGGAAGACCAGGGGGACGTTCCGTACTTGTCGGACACGCCTGCCCCGTGCAGGGCTACGGTACGCCCTACGACTGACAAGCCCAAACACGCCCCTCGCCCTTGTGTCGCAAGGGTTCGGGGCGAGCTGGGCGGGTATGACCGCTATTCGCACATTTGAGCGATCTGCGACACGTCGCCCGAGCCGTCCGTCAGAGCTTGACGGTGGGGAACGCGGCGGTGTCGAGGGTGCCCACGATGCCGGGGGTCGGACGGGCCGGCGCGCGGTCCTCCTGGGCCCCCGCCAGGGCCGCCTCGCGCACCGCGGAGGCGACGGTCTTGGCCACGTCCTTGTGGAACACGCTCGGGATGATGTAGTTCGCGTTCAGCTCGTCGTCGGCCACGGTGGTGGCCAGCGCACGGGCGGCGGCGATCATCATCTCGGTGTTGACGGTGCGGCTCTGGGCGTCCAGCAGGCCGCGGAAGACACCCGGGAAGACCAACACGTTGTTGATCTGGTTCGGGAAGTCGCTGCGGCCGGTGGCGACCACGGCGGCGGTCTGCCGGGCGATGGCCGGGTCGACCTCCGGGTCCGGGTTGGCCAGCGCGAAGACGATCGAGTCCTCGGCCATGGTGGCCAGGTCGTCGCCGTCCAGGACGTTCGGGGCCGAGACGCCGATGAAGACGTCGGCGCCCGCCACGGCCTCCTTGAGGCTGCCGGTGCGGCCCGAGCGGTTGGTGTGCTCGGCGATCCAGCGCAGGTTCTCGTTGAGGTCCCCGCGGCCCAGGTGGACCACGCCGTGCACGTCCGCCACGGTGGCGTGCTCGACGCCGGCCGCCATCAGCAGCTTGAGGATCGCGGTGCCGGCGGCGCCGGCGCCCGACATCACCACGCGGATGTCGCCGATCCGCTTGCCGACCACCTTCAGCGCGTTGGTGAGGGCGGCCAGCACCACGATCGCGGTGCCGTGCTGGTCGTCGTGGAAGACCGGGATGTCCAGGGCCTCGCGCAGCCGGGCCTCGATCTCGAAGCAGCGCGGCGCGGAGATGTCCTCCAGGTTGATCCCGGCGAAGCCCGGGGCGATCGCCTTGACGATGGCGACGATCTCGTCGGTGTCCTGGGTGTCCAGGCAGATCGGCCAGGCGTCGATCCCGGCGAAGCGCTTGAACAGGGCCGCCTTGCCCTCCATGACGGGCAACGCGGCCTCCGGGCCGATGTTGCCCAGGCCCAGCACCGCGGAGCCGTCGGTGACCACGGCGACGCTGTTGCGCTTGATGGTCAGGCGGCGGGCGTCCTCGGGGTTCTCCGCGATCGCCATGCAGACCCGGGCGACACCCGGGGTGTAGATCATGCTGAGGTCGTCACGGTTGCGGATCGGCAGCTTGGAGGACATCTCGATCTTGCCGCCGAGGTGCATCAGGAAGGTGCGGTCCGAGACCTTGCCGATCGACACGCCGTCGATCGTGCGCAGCTTCTCGACGATCTCCTCGCCGTGCGCGACCGAGGCCGCCGCCACCGTGACGTCGATCCGCAGCGCCTCCAGCCCGGAGGCGGTGACGTCGAGACCGGTCACCGATCCGCCGGAGGACTCCACGGCCGTGGTGATCGCGCTGACGGCGTTGCCCCGGGCCGGGACCTCCAGCCGTACCGTGATCGAGTTGGAGACACTGGGCACCGTCGCCATCGACGCTTCCTTCTTCCGTCTGTCCCGCAGGCTCAACATTTTGTTGAAGGCATCGCCTGCGCATGCTAGACGTCGATCGTCGCACCTTCCAAGGGGTAGCCAGAAATAACGTTCATTGAGTGTGCGGACCCGACAATCCCACCCGATGGCCGTCCGGCTCCCGCCGCTCGCTCCTTGCCTCTCCCGGCCGATGCGTTACATTGGACGGGACACCGGCTCGATCCAAGCCCCCGGGCCCAACCTTCGTCCCTTCGAGGGACCACTTGCCGCGAGGCGAGCATGGCGGGTCGGTGTCGTAAACGTCTGAAGGCCCCTCACCACCCGGTGAGGGGCCTTCTTCCGTCGGATCCCGTAGGGTCCGTCAGCCGTGCAGCAGCGCGGGCACGCCGGCCGCGTCCGGCAGGTCGTCCGGACCGGAGAGCACGGTCAGCCGCTGGGTCGCGCGGGTCAGCGCCACGTACAGCACCCGCAGGCCGGCCTCCGACTCGCCGGCGATGCCGGTCGGGTCGGCCACCACGGTCGCGTCGTACTCCAGGCCCTTGGCCTCCAGGCTGCCCAGCACCACCACGCGCCCGCCCAGGCCCTCGGCCCAGCCGGCCGCCTCGCCCCGGCGGTCCATCGGCACCACGAGCGCCACGGTGCCGTCCACCTCGGCCAGCAGCCGCTCCAGCTCGGCCCGGGCGGCCTTGCCGAAGGCCTCCGGCGCGGGGTCGGTGGTGGCCGCGAAGCGCGGCTCCACGCCGACGTGGCGCACCGCGCTCGGCGACGGGGTGCCCGGCGCGGCCAGCGCCAGCACCTTGGCCGCCACCTCGGCGATCTCGGCCGGGTTGCGGTAGTTCACCGTCAGCGTGAAGCGGCGGCGCGGCTTGCCGGAGAGCACCTCGTCCAGCGCGGCCTGGGCCTCCTGCGGGAACGGCCAGGAGGACTGCGCCGGGTCGCCCACGATCGTCCAGGTGGCCATCCGGGCCCGGCGGCCGATCATCCGCCACTGCATCGGGGTGAGGTCCTGCGCCTCGTCCACGATGATGTGCGCGTACTCCGTGCGCTCGACCGGCTGGCGGTCGCGCTGGCGGGCGCTGCGGTCGGCGAAGGTGGTGACCTCGTCCAGGCCGCTCAGCAGGTCCACCGCGTCCACCTCGCGGACCTTCGGACGGGCCGGCTCGCCGAGCAGCACCTGGAGCTCGTCGATCAGCGCGACGTCGTGCGCGGACAGCGCGCCCTCGCCCCGCCCGGACAGGTGGCGCCAGGAGGCCGCCAGCAGCCTGGCCTCGTCCGGGGTGACGGCCCGGCGGGCGATCCGGTTGGTGTGCCGGTGCTGGCGCAGCGTGGCGAGCACCCGGCGCGGGGTCAGCGCCGGCCACCAGGCGTCCAGGAAGTCCAGGAACGACGCCTCGTCCGAGACGTACTCGTCGAAGGACTCCTTCTCCTCCTGGCGCTGCTCGCGGGCGTAGTGGTCCGCGGGCTTCGGCAGGTCCCTGGTGGCCTGCTGCCACAGGGCGTCCAGCAGCAGCCGGCGGGCGCGCGGGCGCAGCAGGTTCAGCGGGGTGCCGCCGGAGCCCACCACGTTGCCGCGCACGGCCTTCAGCCGGGAGGCGTCCAGCTTCAGCACCTCGCCCCGGGCGACCACCTTGAGCTCCTGCGGCGCGCCCAGCTCCAGCGCCGCGCGGGCGGCCCGGCGCAGCAGCTGGACCATCCGGGCCGAGCCCTTGACCCGGGCCGCCTCGGGCGTGTCGTAGGTGTCCGCCTCGATGCCGTCCACCAGCGAGCCGACCGCCCGGATGGCGACCTGGCCCTCCTCGCCCAGCGCGGGCAGCACGCCCTCGGTGTACGAGACCAGCAGCGCGGTCGGCGAGACCACCAGGATGCCCCCGGCGTAGCGGCGGCGGTCCTGGTAGAGCAGGTAGGCGGCCCGGTGCAGGGCGACGGCGGTCTTGCCGGTGCCGGGGCCGCCGGTGACCAGGGTGGCGCCCGCGGCGGCGGCGCGGATCACCTCGTCCTGCTCCTTCTGGATGGAGGAGACGATGTCGCGCATCGAGTGGCTGCGGGCGCGGCCCAGCGAGGCCATCAGCGCGCCGTCGCCGACCACCGCCAGCTCCTCGCCGTCCAGGGTCGGGGTGAGGTCGGGGCGCAGCAGGTCGTCCTCGACGCCGATCACCTTGCGGCCCTTGGAGCGGATCACCCGGCGGCGGATCACCCGGCCCGGTTCGACCGGGGTGGCGCGGTAGAAGGGGGCGGCGGCGGGCGCGCGCCAGTCGATCACCAGTGGGCCGTACTCGGCGTCCAGCACGCCCAGTCGGCCGATGTGGAGGGTCTCGGCGACGGCCGGGTCGGCCGGGTCGAGCGGGGTGTTCGACGGGATGCCGTGCTCCTCCGGGGCGTCGGCCCGCTGGAGGTCGATCCGGCCGAACAGGAAGTCCTCGAACTCGTTGTTCAGACGCTGGAGGTGGGCGCCGGCCCGGTAGACCTGGGCGTCGCGTTCGGCGAGCGCGCCGGGGGTGCCGACCTGGACCCGCTTGGCGGCGTCCTCCAGGATGTACTCGGCCTCGGCGAGCTTCTCCTCCAACCGGTGGTAGACGGTGTCGAGGTGCTGCTGCTCACCGGCGATCTCGCGTGCGCGGACGGTCTCGTGGTCGGTGGCGGGGGTGGTGGGCGTGTTGCTCTGCATGGCCTCGGTGGTAGCGGCGGAATCCGGCTCCGGAAAACGAGCGGACGGATGATCCTACGCCGCGACCCCCCGGCCGCGCTGCTCCGGAACGTACAAAAATCGAAGGCCGCCCTCCGCGGAGCGGAGGACGGCCTTCGTGTCAACATGGGGTGGTGGAGATGCCGGGAATCGAACCCGGGTCCAGTGGAGTTAATTCAGGGCTTCTCCGAGCGCAGTCCGCTGTGATTTTCTCGGCCCTGGCGGTCACACGGACAAGCCGCCAACAGGCCCAGCTGCTGTTTGATTTCCCATCCGCCCTCGCAGCCCGGGCGGACGGTTGAGTTCCCTAGATTATGCCAGGGTCCGGGTCGGGAACTCCCCGGTCTGACACCCAAGCGCTATCGGTGCTTATTAGGCAGCGAGAGCGAACTGCTGGGAATCGCGCTTAGAGTTGGCGATTATTTTTTTGCGACACGTGGTTAACGAGATCATTGCCGCGTTCCTCGGCTCGCTTCCCCTGTTTCAACATCCCCTGTCGAAACCGATCATCCCCATGTTTTGTTGAGAAACAGCTCGGACGGTCATCGTCCGTGTTGCTTGCGCCATAGTACGCGAGGCGACGGGCGAGGGTCCAGCGGATTAACCCTGGCGTCGGCGGGCCGCCGCCACCGCGCGGGCCGTCTCGCGGGTGTCCTGCTTCTCGCGCAGCGTCTGGCGCTTGTCGTAGAGCTTCTTGCCGACCGCGAGCGCCAGTTCGAGCTTCACCCGGCCGTCCTTGAAGTACAGCGAGAGCGGGACCAGGGTGTGGCCCGCGTCGCGGACCTTGCTCTCGATCTTGTGGATCTCCATCCTGTGCAGCAGCAGCTTCCGCTTGCGCCGGGCCGCGTGGTTGGTCCACGTCCCCTGGGTGTACTCGGGGATGAAGACGTTGTCGATCCACGCCTCGTGGTTCTGGATGTACGCGTAGCCGTCGACCAGGTTGGCCCGCCCCTCGCGCAGCGACTTGACCTCGGTTCCGGTGAGGACGAGGCCGCACTCGTAGGTGTCGAGGATCGTGTACTCGTGTCGCGCCTTCTTGTTCTGCGCGATCAGCTTCTGTCCGGTTTCCTTTGCCATAACGCGGCCATTCTCGCACTTCGAGGCCGGATCGGGCAGCTGCTTTAGGCGCGGGTGCCCAGCCCCGAGAGGACCCGCAGGGCGAGCTCGTCGGCCTCCTCGCCCGAGCCGGCCGGGACGTCGGGGGTGAGGCCGGTGCCGTCCGGGGAGCGGCCCGCCGGGGTGTAGTAGCGGCCGACGGTCAGTTCCAGCACGGCGCCGTCGGCGAGCCGGCTGGGCTGCTGGACGGTGCCCTTGCCGAAGGTCCGCGAGCCCACCACCACGGCGCGGCTGCGGTCCTGGAGGGCGCCGGCCAGCAGTTCGGCGGCGCTCATCGTGCCGCCGTCCACCAGCAGCACCAGCGGGGTGCGCTGGTCGCCGCCGGGCGGGGCGGTCAACTCCCTGGTCTCGCCGCGCTCCTGGTACGAGCCGACCGTTCCGCCGTCCAGGAAGATCCCGGCGGTGCCGGCCGCCTCGTCGACCAACCCGCCCGAGTTGCCGCGCAGATCGAGCACCACGCCGGCGTGCGGGGCGCGCAGCGCGGCGCGCACCTGGTCGGCCACGCCGCTGGTGAAGCCGCGCACGGTCACCCGCAGCACGCCCTTGCCCAGCTGCTCCGCGGTGACCTGCCGGCTGTCCAGCAGCACGCGCCGCAGCCGCAGTTCGCGCTCCTCCCCCTCGCCGCGCCGGACCGCCAGGGTGACCTCGGAGCCGGCCCGGCGCTCCTCGCCCTGGCCGCGCAGCCGCGCCACCACCTCGGTGACCGGCAGGTGGTCGGCCTGGTCCTGGCCGATCCGTACGAGCCGGTCGCCGGGGGCGATCCCGGCCGCGGCGGCCGGGCCCCCGGGCGCGACCTGGGAGACCTCGGTGACGCCGTCCTGGCCGCGGCCGACCGAGAGGCCGACGCCCGGGTACCGGCCGTCCAGGCCCTGGCTGAACTCCGCGTACTCCTGGGCACTGTAGTACGCGCCCCAGCGGTCGCCGCCGGCCGCCAGCAGGTGCTCGGCCTGCTGCTCGGACAGGGCGGCGCCGGCCGGGTCCGCCGGGAGCCCGCCGGTGGCCCGGACGGTGTCGGCGGACGGGCTGTGCGGCGGCCCGCCCGGGTCGCCCCAGGCGCCGGTGGCCGCGCCGGCCAGCAGCACGGCGCCGAACACCAGGCTGAGCGCGGCCACCTGGCGGGCCCTGCGCGGAGTTTGCAGCATGGACCGGAGTGTAGACACCGCTCCGAGCGGGACGAACCGGAACGACGGGCCCCGGAACGCCGACGGCCCCGGACGGCGCAGTGCCGTCCGGGGCCGTCGGGGCGTCCGGGAATCAGACCTTGAGGTACTTGCGCAGCGTGAAGAACGCCGCCACACCGGCCATGCCCATACCCACCACGATCAGCAGCGGTATCACCGCCAGCACCGAGCCGAGGCCGATGAAGTGGATGAACTGCACCCGGTCGGCCAGCCAGTTCTGGACGAAGAAGTGCCCGCCGATCAGCAGTCCGGAGGCCATCATCGCGCCCAGCAGCGCCGAGAAGGCCGCCTCGGCGATGAACGGCATCTGGACGTAGAAGTTCGACGCACCGACCAGGCGCATGATCCCGGTTTCACGCCGTCGGCTGTACGCGGACACCCGGACGGTGTTGACGATCAGCAGCAGCGCGACGAACAGCATCAGCACCATGATCACGAAGGCCGCCGTCTGGAGGCCGTTCAGCAGGCCGAACAGGTTCTCCAGGATCTTCCGCTGGTCCTCGACCGACTTGACGCCGGGCTTGCCGGCGAAGGCGCTCTGGATCACGTCGTACTTGGTCGGGTCGTTGAGCTTGACCCGCCAGGACTGCGGCATGGCGTCCGCGCCCAGGACGGAGATGAGCGGGTTGTCCGGGTTCATCTCCTTCCAGTGCTTGTACGCGTCGGCGGAGCTCTCGTAGGTGGACGACTGGACCACCGAGGTCATCTTGTCCAGCTGGTCCTTGATGTCCTGGACCTGCTGGTCGGTGGCCGCACCCTTGTCGCACTGGGGCGAGTTCCGGGCGTCCGCCTTGGTGCAGAAGTAGATGCTCACCTCGACCTTGTCGTACCAGTACCCCTTCATGGAGTTCACCTGGTCGCGGACCAGGAGCGAGGAACCGGCGAGGGCGAGGGAGAGCGCGACACTGACCACGACCGCGATGGTCATGGTCAGGTTGCGTCGGAGACCCACACCGATCTCCGACAGGACGAACTGGGCACGCATGCGGGAAACAACTCCAGGGTCGGTACTGCTCCGGGACTGGCGGTTCGGGCCGGCGGCCCTACGGGTCAGCGCTGGTCGGTCAGTGCTGGTACCCGTAGACGCCGCGGGCCTGGTCGCGGACGAGCAGCCCCTTGTCGAGCTCGATGACGCGCTTGCGCATCTGGTCGACGATGGCCTGGTCGTGGGTGGCCATCAGCACCGTGGTGCCGGTGCGGTTGATGCGGTCGAGCAGCTTCATGATGCCGACCGAGTTCTGCGGGTCGAGGTTGCCGGTGGGCTCGTCCGCGATGAGCAGCATCGGACGGTTCACGAAGGCCCGGGCGATCGCCACGCGCTGCTGCTCACCACCGGACAGCTCGCCCGGCATGCGGTCCTCCTTGCCGCCGAGGCCGACCAGCTCCAGCACCTCGGGCACCACCTTGTTGATGGCGCTCTTGGGCTTGCCGATCACCTCCAGCGCGAAGGCGACGTTCTGCGCGACCGTCTTGTTCGGCAGCAGGCGGAAGTCCTGGAAGACGGTGCCCAGCTGGCGGCGCATGTGCGGCACCTTCCAGTTGGACAGCTTGCCGAGGTCCTTGCCCAGCACGTGCACCGCCCCCGTGGTGGGGCGCTCCTCGCGCAGGCACAGGCGCAGGAAGGTGGACTTGCCCGAGCCGGACGAGCCGACCAGGAAGACGAACTCACCCTTCTCGATCTCCAGCGAGACGTTGTCCAGGGCGGGACGGTTCTGCTTGGGATAGGTCTTGGAGACGTTGTCGAATCTGATCACGGCTGCATCACGGAGGCCATCCTAGGCGGCGCCAGTCCTTGGGTCGGTCCGCCCCTGGGGCCCGGCCCGGGGGCGGTCGAAGGGAGCGCGGAGGGCCGCTCCCGGACTCGGACCATACGCGAATCGGCATCCGGCCCGCAGGGGCCGCCCGCGACAACGCCCGCCCCTTGGGAGAGAATGTCCGTTTATGCCCCGAATATCGGGGGTCATCTCGCAGCCCGGGAGCCGGAACCGCCGGAACCTGGCAGAGTGGAGGGGGCGACCGCGTCACGGCCGCTCCCCCGTACAGGGCAGCACATGGAACCAAAGCCCCGTCCGGCGCGTTGGCTGTAGCAGCGAGGAGGAGATCGCATGACCTGCGACCATCTGGTGTGCGCCAACTGCAACGGCCGCGTCAGCGACGGGCGTTGCCCGGTGTGCCGGGCCAACCGGGCCCGGATCCAGGAGCAGCAGAGCCCGTTCGCCGCACTCTCCCCCGCGATGCTGCTGGCCCTGCTGGCCGGGCTGCTCGCGGTGGCGCTGATCGCGCGGCAGGCTCTGGCCTGACAACCCACGAGACGTACGACGAAGGGCCCCGACCGCTGCGGTCGGGGCCCTTCGTCGTCGTCTGCCGCTACTCGGCACTGGTCTCGCGCTGCTTGCGCCAGCGGATCCCGGCCTCGATGAAGCCGTCGATGTCGCCGTCCAGCACGGCCTGCGGGTTGCCGGCCTCGTACGCGGTGCGGACGTCCTTCACCATCTGGTACGGGTGCAGCACGTAGGAGCGCATCTGGTTGCCCCAGGAGCTGCCGCTGTCCTTGAGCGCGTCCATCGCCGCCTTCTCCTCCTGGCGGCGCCGCTCCAGCAGCTTGGCCTGGAGGACGTTCATCGCGGACGCCTTGTTCTGGATCTGCGAGCGCTCGTTCTGGCAGGAGACCACGATGCCGGTCGGGATGTGCGTGATGCGCACCGCCGAGTCGGTGGTGTTGACGCCCTGACCGCCGGGGCCGGAGGCGCGGTAGACGTCCACCCGGAGCTCGCCCTCGTCGATGTCGACGTGGTCGGACTGCTCGACGACGGGGAGCACCTCGACACCGGCGAAGGAGGTCTGCCGGCGGCCCTGGTTGTCGAACGGCGAGATGCGGACCAGGCGGTGGGTGCCCTGCTCGACCGAGAGGGTGCCGTAGGCGTACGGGGCCTTCACGGTGAAGGTCGCGGACTTGATGCCGGCCTCTTCGGCGTACGAGGTGTCGTACACCTCGGTGGGGTACCCGTGCCGCTCGGCCCAGCGCAGGTACATGCGCATGAGCTGCTCGGCGAAGTCGGCGGCGTCCACGCCACCGGCCTCGGCGCGGATGTTGATCAGCGCCTCGCGGGCGTCGTACTCGCCGGACAGGAGGGTACGGACCTCCAGCTCCTCGACCGCCTTCTGGAGGGCGACGAGCTCGTTCTCGGCCTCGGTGCGGGTGTCCGCGTCGTCCTCGGCCTCGGCGAGCTCGAACAGCACGCCCAGGTCGTCGATACGGCTGCGCAGGCCCTCGACCCGGCGCAGTTCGCCCTGGAGGAAGGAGAGCCGGCTGGTCACCTTCTGCGCGTTCGCGACGTCGTCCCACAGGGTGGGGGCGGCTGCCTCCTCCTCCAGGACCGCGATGTCGGCCCGGATCTTGTCCAGGTCGATGACGGCCTCGATCGACCCCATGGTCGTATCGAGGTTCTTGAGCTCTTCGGAAGGATCGACGGCTGCCACGCCCCCAGGGTAATGGTTCCGGGAGTGGTCATGACGACACCCCCGGTCCCCCCGGCCTCACGACGGCGGCCACGGCCCCGGCTACGGCGCCCGCGGGGCCGTGCCGGACACCGCCGGACGGGTCGGGTGGCCGCCGTCCGGGACGGTGGCCGCGAAGGCCGTCCAGGCCGCGGCGGCGCCCGCCAG
>NZ_LFVW01000286.1:0-5165 GCF_001182915.1 Kitasatospora sp. MY 5-36 | reverse complement strand
CGTCCGCGCCGTACGCGCCGCCGAGGCCGCGATGGCCCGGGCCGGGTCGCCCGCCGAGGAGCGCCGGGCGATGGACGCGTACGTCCGGGCCGAGGCCGGGTTCCAGTCCCGGGGCGGCTACGCCGCCGAGGCCGAGGCGGCCCGGATCGCGGCCGGGATCGGCCTGCCCACCCGGGTGATGGACTCCCCCGTCGGCACGCTCTCCGGCGGTCAGCGCCGCCGGGTCGAGCTGGCCCGCATCCTGTTCGCCGACCACGGCACCCTGCTGCTGGACGAGCCGACCAACCACCTGGACGCCGACTCCGTCGCCTGGCTGCGCGGCTTCCTCGCCACCCACCGCGGCGGACTGGTCCTGATCAGCCATGACCTCGGACTGCTCGAGGAGACCGTCAACCGGGTCTTCCACCTGGACCCGCAGCGCGCCACGATCGACGTCCACAACACCGGCTGGCAGACCTACCTGAACCAGCGCGCCGCCGACGAGCGCCGCCGCACCCGGGAGCGCGCCAACGCCGAGCGCAAGGCCGCCGCCCTGCACACCCAGGCCGACCGGATGCGGGCCAACGTCGCCACCGCGACCACCGCCCGCAGCATGGCCCGCCGGGCCGACCGGATGCTCGCCGAGCTCGAACCCGTCCGGCAGGCCGAGCGCACCGCCCGGATCCGGCTGCCCGAGCCCGCCCCGTGCGGCCGGATGCCGCTGGGCGCGATCAGCCTCGCCAAGTCCTACGGCGGCCGGCCGGTGCTGACCGGCCTGGACCTCGCCGTGGACCGCGGCAGCCGGCTGGTCGTGCTCGGCCCGAACGGAGCCGGCAAGACCACCCTGCTGCGCGTCCTGGCCGGCCGGGAGGCCCCGGACACCGGCCGCGTCGTCCCCGGCACCGGCCTGCGGCTCGGCTACTTCGCCCAGGAGCACGACACCCTCGACCCGGCGCTCAGCGTGCGCGACAACCTCGCCGCGGCCGCGCCCGGCCTGACCGACGGCGAACTGCGGCACGTGCTGGGCGCGTTCCTCTTCCGCGGCGACGACGCCGACAAGCCCGCCGGGGTGCTGTCCGGCGGCGAGAAGACCCGGCTCGCCCTGGCCGCCCTGGTGCACTCCGGCGCCAACGTGCTGCTGCTCGACGAGCCGACCAACAACCTCGACCCGGCCTCCCGCACGGAGGTCCTGGCCGCGGTCGGCGGCTACCCCGGCGCGATCGTGATGGTCACCCACGACCCGGACGCCATCGAGGCGCTCCGGCCGGACCGCGTGCTCCTCCTCCCGGACGGCGACGAGGACCTCTGGCACGACACCTACCTGGACCTGGTCACGCAGTCCTGAGGGCCGGTGCCCGCCCGCCGGGCTTCCTCCCGGCGGGCGGGCGGGCCGGCCCGGCCCGGCTACGGCTTGCGCGCCTCGATCAGGAAGCGCGCCGAGTGGGCGACGAACGGCCCGTCGGCGCGGATCCGCCCGTCCAGCTCGCGCAGCCGGTCCCGGTGGGCCTCGACGGTGAAGCCCGGGACCATCCAGACCACCTTGCGCAGGAAGTACACCACCGCGCCGATGTCCCGGAACTCCGTCCGCAGCCGCTCGGACCGCAGGTCCACCACCTCCAGCCCGGCCGCCCGC
The DNA here is from genome assembly GCF_001182915.1 of Kitasatospora sp. MY 5-36. Classification (NCBI taxonomy): domain Bacteria; kingdom Bacillati; phylum Actinomycetota; class Actinomycetes; order Kitasatosporales; family Streptomycetaceae; genus Kitasatospora; species Kitasatospora sp. MY 5-36. The sequence continues at coordinate 3,553 of NZ_LFVW01000286.1, read as the reverse complement.
GCCTCGGCACTCTCCACCTCGGGGCGGCGGCCCTCCCGTGCCTCCGGCTGCGGCCCGAGGAAGTACTCGACCAGCTCGAAGACCGACGCCGGGCCGACGTGCTGGGCGAAGTACGTGCCACCGGGGCGCAGCACCCGGGCGATCTCCGTCCACCAGGCCCGCACCGGGTGCCGGCTGCTGACCAGGTCGAAGGAACCGTCGGCGAACGGCAGCGGCGGCTCGTCCGGGTCCGCGACCACCACCGCGCCCAGCGGGTGCAGCAGCCGCGTGGCGCGGGCCAGGTTGGGCGGCCAGGACTCGGTGGCCGCGAGCACGGGCGGCCGCCCGCCCAGCCGTACGGCGCCCGCGAGCACCTCGCCCCCGCCGGTCTGGACGTCCAGCGCCGCCGTCGCCGCACCCAGCCGTCCGGCCAGCAGCCGCTGGTAACCCCAGGAGGGCCGCTCCTCGGTCGCCCGGCCCTCCAGCCAGGAGAAGTCCCAGCCGTCCACGGACACGGACTCCGCCTCGGCGATCAGCTCTTCGAAGGTACGCATGTCCGCATCATGACGGCGGGTCCACCGCCCGGCCAGCGGATTCCCTCGGCCGAGGCGCCGACAGCTACTGCATCGGCCGCGGCTTCCGAAAATTGATGACGGATCCTCATATTCCTGTGGACGAGGCTCGATTGGCCCCGACAGAACCTTCACGCGATGTTGGGGAAATCTCACCTCGGCGGAGCCCGGAGCTAACGTCGTGGTTACACACCGTCGGTACGCTGGGGGACAACGGTGATCGGCAACGGGCCCGAGGGGAGGCGGCGGTGACGGCACGGCGCATCTCGCGCGGCAAGCGGCTCGCCCTTCTCTTCGCCGCGCTCGTCTCGGCCCTGTTCGCCGTCCTCGGGACCGGCGCCCAGGCGTACGCCGCCGAGCCGCTGCCGAAACCCGCGGCGGCTGCCGAAGGGGACCCGACCTGCAAGGCCCACCACGCCGCGGAGGCCCTGACCGGCCGGGCCGCGGTCCGCCACCGCGCGTGCGGCGGCACGGCCGTCCGCACGGCCCTCCTCGCCCCCGTCGGCACCGGCGTCGCGGCCACACCCGCCACGGTGCCCACCGGGCCGGTACCGGAAGCGAACGGGTCGAGACCGGCCGCGCTCGCGCGCCTCCAGGTGTTCCGCTGCTGACAGCTCCCGCGAGCTGACGCTCCCCGCACGCGATCCGGCGCGCGCCCGGTACGGGCACGCGCGGCCCCGCCATGCCCTCGGCCGACGATCCGCGGCCCGGACCGGCGCACCGCTCCGCCGCACCCGCGTCAGCCCGCCGCTGCCCCATGACAGCAGCTCCCCGCCCGGCACCACCCGGGCGGGCAGAAGGAGACCTCTCATGCAGTCCCTCGTGACGCACGCCCGCGTCTTCCCGCACCGGCTCGCCACCAGCGGCCACGACCTCGGCCGGCTCTCGGCCGGGCAGGCCCCCGAAGCCCTGTTCATCACCTGCTCCGACTCCCGCGTGGTTCCGGCCCTGATCACCGGATCCCGCCCCGGGCAGCTGTTCGAGCTGCGCACCGCCGGGAACATCGTCCCCGCCTACGACACCACCGCCCCCAGCGGTGAGGCGGCCACCATCGAGTACGCCGTCGACATCCTCAGGGTCCCCGACATCATCGTCTGCGGGCACTCCCACTGCGGGGCCATCGGCGCCCTCGTCCGGGCCGAGGACCTGGCCCCCGTCCCCGCCGTGCGGACCTGGCTCGAACACGCCGCTCCGCCCACCCGCCACCTCGCCCCCGTTCCGGCCCACGACCAGGAGGCGGACGTCGCGGGGCCGGTGCAGCGCAACGTGCTCGCCCAGCTCGACCGACTGCACACCTACCCGGGCGTGACCCGCCGCCTGGCGGAGGGCACCCTGCGCCTGCACGGCTGGTACTACGAGGTGCACACCGGCACCGTCCTGGCCGGCTCGGACCGGGGGTTCCTGCCGCTGTGAACACGCCCGACCGCAACCGCATCCCCGACCGCTCCGGGCTCCGTGGCCGCAACCGGGTTCCCGACGGCTCCGACGGTTCCGCCGCGTCCGCGCCGCGCGGCCCCTTCGCGCACTGGCGCCAGGACCTGCCCGCCTCGCTGGTCGTCTTCCTGGTGGCCGTCCCGCTCTGCGTGGGCGTCGCCGTCGCCTCCGGCGTGCCGGCCGAACGCGGCCTGATCACCGGCATCGTCGGCGGCCTGGTCGTCGGCCTGCTCCCCGGCAGCAGCCTCCAGGTCAGCGGGCCGGCCGCCGGACTGACCGTTCTCGTCTACGACGCCGTCCAGCAGTTCGGGCTCGCCTCCCTGGGGCCCCTCGTCCTCGCCGCCGGGGTCCTCCAGGTCACGATGGGCCTGCTGCGGATGGGCCGCTGGTTCCGCGCGATCTCCCTGTCGGTCGTCCACGGCATGCTCGCCGGGATCGGCCTCATCCTGATCCTCGGCCAGCTGTACGCCGTCTCGGGCCGGTCCGCGCCGGGCACCGGCCCCGCCAAGGTGGCCGGGCTCCCCGCGCTGCTCGGCGACTGGCTGACCGGCCGGGCCGCGATGACCGCCGTCCTCATGCCCGCCGCCACGGTGGCCCTGCTGATGTGCTGGAAGAAGCTGCCCGGCCCCGTCCGCGCGGTGCCCGCCCCGCTGGCGGCGGTCGCCCTCGCCGCCGGTGCGACCGCGCTGTTCGACCTGGACGTCCCCAGGGTGGACGTGGACGGCCTGCTCGGCGCCGTCGCCGTCCCGACCGTGGACGGCTTCGGGGCCGTCGCGAGCGCGGCGGGCCTCGGCACCGTGCTCGCGTTCGCCGTCATCGCCTCCGCCGAGAGCCTGTTCAGCGCCGCCGCGGTCGACCAGATGCACGACGGACGCCGCACCGACTACGACCGGGAGCTCACCTCCCAGGGCGTCGGCAACGCCCTGTGCGGGCTGCTCGGCGCGCTGCCGATGACCGCCGTGATCGTCCGCAGCGCCGCCAACGTCCAGGCCGGCGCCCGGACCAGGACCTCCCGCGTCCTGCACGGTGTCTGGCTGCTGCTGTTCGCCGCACTGCTGCCCGCCGCACTGGGGCTGATCCCGCTCGCCGTCCTCGGCGGCGTCCTCATCCACGCCGGCGGCAAGCTGATCCCGCTGCGGCAGGGCGCGGACCTGTGGCGGGCACACCGCGGCGAGGTCGTGGTGCTGGCGGCCACCGCCGGCGCGATCGTCGTCACCAACCTCTTCGAGGGCGTGCTGCTCGGGGTGGCCCTCGCCGTCGCCAAGAGCGCCTGGCAGACCTCCCGGTTGCACATCGATCTCACCGACGACGGTGACGGTCGACCGCTGCAGGTCCGGCTGAGCGGCAACGCCACCTTCCTGCGGCTGCCCCGCCTGCTGGACACGCTGGAGTCGCTGCCGACGGACCGCGCGGTCGACCTCGACTGGAGCGAACTGCGCCACCTCGACCACGCCTGCCGCAGCGCCCTGCTCACCTGGGCCGACCAGCACACCGCACGGGGCAGCACCGATGTACGGCTGAAACCGCCACTGGTCATGAGCGCCTGACGATCGGACGGACGGCGGGTG
>NZ_LFVW01000028.1:0-1605 GCF_001182915.1 Kitasatospora sp. MY 5-36 | reverse complement strand
CCCGCCGCAAGGTGCAGGGGCAGGCGCCCGCGCCCGACCCGGACCTCGGCCGGCAGCGGGCGGCCGTGGACGCGTTCTTCGCCGCCGCCCGCAACGGCGACCTGGACGCGCTGCTCGCCGTGCTCGACCCGGACGTGGTGCTGCGCTCGGACGGCGGCGCGCTGCTGGCCCGGCACACCGTGGTGCTCTCGGGCGCCGGCACGGTGGCCGGCCAGGCCGTCCTGTGGGGCACGCTGTCGCCGTTCGCCCGCCCGGCGCTGGTCAACGGCACCGCGGGCGCGGTGGTCATCGGCGACAACGGCAGGCCGCTGTCGGTCATGGCGTTCACCGTGGTGGACGGCGCGATCGTCGCGATCGACGTGCTCACCGACCCGCAGCGGCTGGCGGGCCTGGACCTCACCGACTTCCGGAACGGCTGACCCGGGAGGCGGGGCGGGGAGGGCGGCCGCGCCCTCCCCGGTCAAGCCCGGTCGGCCCTGCGTTCCCCCCGGTCACCGCGCCACCCTGACCAGCCCCTGAGGCGACGTCACCAGCCCTGCGCGACCACCCAGTCGGCCAGCTTCCGGGCGCAGTCGTCCACCGCCTCCTTCCAGCTGTGCTCCGCACCGTCCCCGGCCTGGTCGCTGACGTGCTTGACCAGCCGCACCGGCAGCCCGGCGCGGTGGGCGACGGTGGCGACGGCGTAGCCCTCCATGTCCACCAGGTCGGCGTGCTCGGCGAGCCGGTCGCGGGCGTCCGTGTCGGAGACGAAGAGGTCGCCGGTGGCCAGCACCGGGCCGTCGCCCTTGCCGATCACCAGCGGGGCCCCGTACTCACGCCCGGTGAGCGCGTGCAGGGCGGCGGTGTCGAGGTCGTGCTGGATCACCTGGACCACGTGGTGGGTGCCCTCCCAGCCGGGGCGCAGCGCGCCGGCCGTACCGAGGTTGATCACCTCGGACGGCTTCTCGCCCTGCGCGAGGACGGTGGCCAGCGCGACGGCGGCGTTGACCTTCCCTATCCCGGTGAGCAGCACGGGCAGGCGGTCGTCCAGGTGGGCGGCCTCCTCGCGCACGGCGACGACGAGCAGCGGACGGTCGGGCGAGATCGTTCCAAGCAGGCGCATACCTCCATCGTACGGAGCGAGGGGTCGCCGCACCCGGGAAAGCCCGCCCGCAACCGGACCCCCGCGCTCCGCCCGGCCGGGGGAACCGCGTAGGGTGCGGCCCGCGTCGGACGGTTCGCCACCTCTCGGGACGACCGGCAGGAGACGACCGGCGGGAGCGGCACGAACCGTACGGGCCGTACGGGACCGTACGGGCCGCACCGACGGCACCGACGGCACCGGCCGCGCCGGTGCCACGGGCCGTCCGGGGGACGTGCACGACATGCTCAAGATCGGCGCAAGTCAGGTGTGGTCGGGGGGAGTCACGGCCATACTGCTGCCATCGGTCGGGCCCCGGGGACGGGCCCGGCCCCAGGGGAGGATGAGGCGGGTGGCAACACCAGTAGGCAACGGCGCGTCCGGCGCCGCGTTCCCGGCACGGCCGAACCAGCTGCCGGGGGCGCCGGGCGCCGCGGTGGCGACGGCCGTGCCGGTGGCGGCGGCCGCACCGGGGGCACCGGCCG
>NZ_LFVW01000285.1:0-8723 GCF_001182915.1 Kitasatospora sp. MY 5-36 | reverse complement strand
GCGCCCCGCCCACCCGCCGACGCGCCCTCGCGGAGCAGCCCGCGGCGGTTCACGGAGCCGGCCGTCGACCGCCGCGGTGCCCCGGCCGGCGCCGGCCGGGCGTTCCGCTACCGTCCGGACTCCTCCGCCCCGACCCCGGCGGTGACCTCGGCCAGCTGGTCGAACGTGCGGTTCAGTACCGACCGGCGTTCGTCCTTGTAGCCCGGGGAGGGTTCCAGGTCGTCGACGGTCCGCTCCCAGACGGCCATGAACGCCGCCTTCCAGCCCGTGATCACGTCGGTTTCCGGCAGCTGGTGGACACCGTGGCCGGCCCGCGCCATGACGTGCAGCAGCTCCAGGTTGCACGGCACGGCGACGCCCCAGTACTCGTCCGGTTCGAGCTCGACGGGATCGCCGGCCATCGCCTCGGCGACCTCGGTGACGAGCCGGTCGATGAGGACCGACAGGTGGTCCAGAGCCGTGTCGCTCTCGAAGTTCCCACTGCCCCACGTGCCCACGAGGTCTCCTCTGAAGGGTGCCGCCGTCTGTCCCCGCCATCGAAGCAGGCGGCACTGACACCGCCGGGCGGCCGTCCGGTCGCGGCGACAGCGACAGCGCCTTCCGGCGGCCGAGGGCCGGACCGCTCAACGGGCCCACGCTCCCCCGTCGTTCGACCGTTCACCCCGGCCCGCCACGGATTCGGACACCGCGACGAAGGCCCGCACGAGGGGGCGGTCGTCTCCTCGGCGGGTGGCCAGGAAGACCCGGCTCACGGCGGAGGGCCCGTCGAGTTCGAGGCTCCGGGCGCCCTCGGGGAGCAGCGTGGTGACGCTGTGGGGGGCGATGGTGACACCCAGGCCGGCGGCGACCAGCATGGTGATGGTGTGCCAGTTCGAGCACTCCTGCGCGACCCGGACCTCGTTGCCGGTGTCCCGGATCGGCCGGGTGTTCACGTCGAAGGCGCGGGCCCCCGCCGAGCGCGGGAAGAGGATCAGGGGGTCGGAGGCCAGCGCCGCCGGCTGCACCCGCTCCCCCCTCGCGGCGGGGTGGTCGGCGGGGACGACCGCGACGAACCGTTCCGTCGCCAGGAGCGCGAGGTCGATGTCGTCGCGCTCCTCGGCGTCCCGGACGATCCCGATGTCGGCCGTGCCGCGTTCCAGGGCTGTCAGGACGTCCACGGTGAAGCCGTCGTGGAGCCTGACCTGGACGTCCGGGCGGCGGAGCGAGAAGGCGCGGAGCCGTTCACTGACGATCGCGGTGGCGGAGGTGATGAAGGCGACGTCCAGGCGGCCCGCCTCGCCGCGGCCGACCCGGCCGGCCTCGTCCAGATCGGCGGCCAGCCGGCCCAGGATGTCCCTCGCCCGCGGCCGGAACGTCACCCCGGCGTCCGTGAGGCGGACGCTCCGGGAGGTCCGCCGGAACAGCTCGACACCGACGATCCTCTCCAACTGCCTGATCTGCTGGGACAGGGCCGGCTGGGCGATGTGCAGCAGCCGGGCGGCACGGCCGAAGTGCAACTCCTCGGCCAGCGCCAGGAAGTACCGCAGGTGCCGGAGCTCGATTCGCTGATCCATATGTCCAGCCTATGGATGGCGGCCGGCGTACGTATTGGACACCTGGGTGGGCGCGGCCGCAGGCTGACGTGGTGCCGTCCAGGGAAGGAACCCGCCCCGTGCCGTACGCCTCAACCCCGCCCGTGGTCTCCTCGATCGCCTCGCCGAGCGACGCCGAGGCGTTCCGCACGCTGAACGAGGAGTGGATCGCGCGACTGTTCACCCTGGAGGAGGCGGACCGGGCCGTGCTCGGGGATCCGTTCGGCCGCATCGTCGCCCCGGGCGGCGACGTGCTCCTGGCCCGCGAGCCGGACAGCGGAACCGTCGTGGGCTGCGTGGCGCTCCTGGTCCACCCCGACGCCGTGTTCGAGCTGGCGAAGATGGCCGTGGACCCCGACGCGCAGGGGCGTGGCATCGGCCGCCTGCTCGTGGCCGCCGCGATCGACCGGGCCCGCGAACTCGGCGGGACCAGGCTGTTCCTCGGCACCAACAGCAGGCTGGCCCCCGCCGTCCACCTCTACGAGGACGCCGGGTTCGTCAGAATCACCCGCGACCGGCTCCCGGTGGCCGACTACTACGCCCGCGCCGACATACTGATGGAACTGGGCTGAGGCCCGTGCCGCCCGTCCGTACCGCCCGCGCCTGTGCCCGCGCCTGCGCCTGCGCCTGCGCCTGCGGTGCGGACGGACGCGTGAACGGAGGAGGTCGGCATGGACAGTGGTCATCACGGTCGTGACGGCGGTGACTCGTGGCCCTGCGGTGCCGTCGTCGGCGGCGACGGGCCCTTCGGCAGCGGCGGGCCCTTCGGAAGCGGCGGCGGCCGTGGCAGCGGCCCGGCAGCCCACCGGTACGATCACGGCCCGGGGTTCGGGAGCATCGAGGAACGTGACGCGCCCGGTGCGCGCGAAGCACCTCAGGACGGGGGGACGGCCATGGAGTTGCCCGACGGGATTCGTACGGAGATCAGGGCCCTGTGCCAGGAGGGTGATGCGCTGATCGGACTGGGAGAGTTCGTCGAGGCCAAGCAGCGCTACCTCGAAGCCCTTCGGCTGCTGCCGGGCGACCACCGCACGTGGGCGGCCGCGACCTGGATCTACGTCGCGATCGGAGACGTGCACGTCCGACTGGGCGTCCACGACAGGGCCTACAAGTGCTTCCACAACGCGGTCCACTGCCCCGACGGACTCGGCAATCCGTACGTCCACCTACGGTTGGGCCAGACCGCCTTCGAGCTGGGCGACCACGACCGCGCCGCGGACGAGCTGATCAGGGCCTTCATGGGAGGCGGGCCCGAGATCTTCGAGGAGGACGACCCCAAGTACCTCGGGTTCCTGAGGACTCGGGCCGACCTGAACCGCTCGGGCGCCGTCACCTCCTGACCGCCTGCCACCGGGCGAGCCACCCGGAACCCCACCCCTGACCGCCCGGGGCCGGGCAGGAACCACGACGTCGAGCCCGGTCCGAGCCCCGCTGTGGCCGCTACGCGCCCGGGTTGACGCCGTCGGCAACTCCTCGGACCTGGGCCGGCCGCCGCCCGATCTCGCCTGGCACCCGGGCCCGGTGGGCCCGGCGTCGGCCGGCCCCACCGGCTCACGGTCCGACGCTTCCTGCTACGCGGTCAGCTCATCAGCACGCTGAACGCCCTCCCGCTACGCATGCTCGGCAGCCCCGCGCCCAACGGGTTCAGCAACCACGTGGCGCGGTCCGGGTTGGGCGACCAGGGCTCGGTGGCGACGAGCACGGACGGGCGCCCGTCCAGCCGCCCGGTGCCCGCAGGCACCTCACCGTCACCGGTCTGGACGTCCAGGGTCCCTACCGCCGTGCCCAGCCGCCCGACTGGCACCACCGGTAGCCCGCCCGGGGCCTCCCAGTCAGGAGAAGTCCCAACCGTCCACGGACACGGCCTCGACCTGGGCGTCGACGACCAGCTGGTCGAAGGCGCACTCGTCCGCATCGGTCCGCATCACGGCGGCGTAGGCACCGTCCTGCCGGTGGATCGGCCGGCCGTCCAGCGGCCACCGTTCCCCGCCCCCACCTCTCGACGGTTCCGTGACGGCCCCGAAAAACGGGTACTCGCCGCGGGTACGGCCGCGCCATGATGGCGCCACGGCGGACCGTTGCCGCTCCCGCCGACGCCCCCTGGAGGTCCTGACACCATGAGCCAGTCCGCCCTCGGCCGCTTCTACGACGATTTCGCCGACGACTACCACCTCCTCTACACCGACTGGAACGCCTCGCTCGCCCGTCAGGGCTCCGCGCTGGACGCCGTGGTCCGCGCGGCTCTCGGCAACGGCCCCGCCGAGGTGCTGGACTGCGCCTGCGGCATCGGCACCCAGGCGATCGGCCTGGCCGCCCTCGGCCACCGCGTCACCGGCACCGACCTGAGCCCGGTCGCCGCCGCCCGCGCCACCGCCGAGGCCGCCGAGCGCGGCCTCCGGCTGCCCACCGCCGCCGCCGACATGCGGGAACTCCCCTTCCCGGACGGTCGGTTCGACGTCGTCGTCTGCGCCGACAACGCGCTGCCCCACCTGCTCACGGCCGAGGACGTCCGCGCCGCGCTCGGTGAGATGCGACGGGTCCTGCGCCCGGGCGGACTGCTCCTGGTCACCACCCGCCCGTACGACGAACTGCGCCGCACCCGGCCCGCCTCCACTCCACCGCAGACCGCCGAGCACGGCGGCCGACGGTCGGTCCTCTTCCAGCTCTGGCAGTGGCACGAGGACGGCGAGCGGTACGACCTGGAGCTCTTCCGGCTGCTGCCGGACGAGGCCGACGAGTGGCGGGTCGCGGTCCGCCGCTCCACGTACTGGGCGCTCACCCAGGACGAGCTGAGCGCCTTCGCCGCCGAGGCCGGCCTGGCCGGCATCCACTGGAAGCAGCCCGCCGACACCGGCTTCTTCCAGCCCGCCCTGATCGCCCGGACGCCCTGACCTGCGCGGACGCGGCGGCCTGCCGTGGCAGGGCCCTTTTGCGCCTCCACTTTTGCCGATCCATGTTAATTTTTACTCATGCGAGTAAATCCTGACTCCTCTCCTGCCGCTCCCGCCTCCGGCCGGAGCGTCACCACTGATGCCCGACGCGCCCAGATCGTCTCCGCCGCGATCGGGACCGTCGCCGAACTCGGCTACGCCCGGGCCTCGTTCGCTCAGATCGCCAAGCGGGCGAAGCTCTCCAGCGTGCGGCTGATCTCGTACCACTTCCAGGACAAGGAAGACCTCTTCCAGGCCCTCGTCGACTCCGTCCAGGAGTCGGCGCAGGCCTTCATGCAGCCGCGCATCCATGCCCGGCCCGCACCCGCCGCGCAGCTGGCCGCCTACATCGAGGCGAACCTGGAGTTCCTGGCGGAACACCCGGTCGAGGTACGGGCGCTGGTGGACGTCCTCGCCAACGCCCGCCGGGAGGACGGCAGCCCGCTGGTCAGCTCCGCCGGCTTCGACACCCCCGTCTCGCTGCTGGTCCGACACCTGCGGGACGGACAGCTCAGCGGTGACTTCCGGCCGTTCGACCCCGAGGCGATGGCCCTGGCGATCCGTGCCTCGATCGATGCGGCCGCCAACCGCCTGTCCGCCGGGGACGACTTCGACGTCCGCGCCTACGGGCGCGAGCTGGTCACCCTCTTCGCCCTCGCGACGGGGACCGAGGCCGGGGCCGGGACCGAGGAGACGAAGTGACCCTCCACGCCGCCCCGCGCCGAACCGCCCTCCTCTTACCCCTGCTGATCGATCTCGTCCTTCCTCTCGCCGTCTACTACGGGCTGCGCTCGGCAGGCGCGGACCAGTGGTGGGCCCTGCTGTGGTCCGCCGCCGTACCCGCGGTCACCGTGGTGGTACGGCTGGTCCGAACCCGCCGCGTCGACTTCCTGGCCCTGCTGATCCTCAGCATGATCGCCCTCGGTCTGGTGCTCTCGATTCTCACCGGGGACGCCCGCACCCTGCTGATCCGCGAGGCCTGGACGGGCATGCTCGGCGGGCTCCTCGGGATCTGGCTGCTGGCCTCCGTCGGCTACGGGCGCCCGGCGCTGATGGTGGTCTTCCGCTCCTTCGTGCAGGCCAAGGCGGGCGAGGACGGGCTGCGCGCCTGGGAGGGACGCTGGGAGCAGGACTCCGCGTTCCGTCACGGCGTCCGGGTGCTCACCGCGGTCTGGGGCGCGGCCAGCCTGCTCAACGCCCTTGCCCAACTGGCCTTCGCGTACCTCCTTCCTATCGACACCGCCCCGGCGGCCATGAACCTGTGCTGGCCGGTGATCGCCGCGCCGCTGCTCGTCTTCCACCTCCGGTACACCAGGCGCCACGGCCTGCGGGCCTGACCGGAACGGGGCCAGGCCGTCCGCGCTTCCTCCACTACCCGCCCAAGGCCACCACCGCCTCCGCGACCCGGCCCGCGCCGTCCTCCTTCGCCAGGGCGCGGGCCGCCTCCTGCGCCCGTTCCCGCAGTCGCCGCTCCTCGACGGCCTGACGGATGGCCTGCGCCAGCCGGTCGGCGGTCAGGTCTGCGAACCGGACGGGAGCGGTGGCGGCACCGAGCCGGCGGAGCCGGTCGGCCCAGAACGGCTGGTCCGCCGTCACCGGGACCGGGACGCTCGGCACGCCCGCGCGCAGTGCCGCAGCCGCCGTGCCCGCACCCGCGTGGTGCACGACTGCCGCCATGCGCGGGAAGAGCCGGGCGTGCGGCAGTTCGCCGACCGTCAGCACGTCGTCGCCCTCCCCGGCGATCCCGGCCCAGCCGGCCTGCACCACGCCCCGGACTCCCGCCCGCCGCAGGGCCTCCACCGCCAGGGCGCTCAGCCGCTCGCCCTGCCCCGCCGCCATGCTGCCGAAGCCGATGAACACCGGCGGCGGCCCGGCCCGCAGGAAGTCCTCGACCTCGGCCGGGAGGCCGTAGTCCTCCGCCACGTACGGCCACCAGTTGCCGACCACCCGAAGCCCCTGCCGCCAGTCGGCCGGGCGCGGTACGAGGGTCGGGCTGAAGCCGTGCAGCACCGGCCAGTGCGCCCGCTCCACGGCCCGCCGGCGCGCGGTCTGGGAGAGCGCCGGGAGGCCCAGCCGCGACCGCAGCCGGTGTGCGGCCCCGGCGTGCAGGCGGTCGACGACCCGTTGGCCGAGCGCGCCCGCCGCCCGGTTGCCCCAGCTCCCCAGCGAGCGGCCGCCCCCGACGACCGGCGGGAACTCCCGTGTCGGCAGCGTGGGTTGCAGGTAGACCCCGATGCTGGGGACGCCCATCGCCTCCGCGAGGTGCCAGCCCAGCGGCGCGGTGGTGGTGCTCAGCAGGAGTAGATCGGCTCCGGGTGCGGCAGCGTCCGCGAGCCCGTCACCCAGTTTCCCGATGAACGCTGCGGCCCGCGCGAGCAGTTCGGAGCGCCCACCCGTCGGACCGGTGCCCGCCCCGCGCGGATCGACCGGGAGCGGGCGGAAGTCGAGGCCGCTGCCGGCCACCAGCTCGCGGAAGGTCTCGGGCGCCGCGAGCGCGACCTCATGCCCCGCACCGCGCAGGTACGCCCCGAGACCGGTGTAGGGGGCGACGTCGCCGTGCGATCCGGCGGCCGTGACGAGGATTCTCATCGAGCCTCCTCCTCGCGGTCGCTCCCGCTGTGCCGCTCGGCGTTGGCGCCGATCGCCGCACGCAGGTAGCCGGCCAACCCCGGGCGCTGCTCGGCCGGCGGGACGACGAGGGCGAAGGCACGGGCGTCCGCCTCGTAGTCGTCGGCGATCCGGCAGTGCATCTCCGGCGGGCAGGGCGTGAACCACCGGGTGATGTGCTGCCGGTGCTGCTCGGCGAGGTCCAGCACCGTCCGGTGGTCGACCGGCAGTGCCCGGTCGAAGGCCTCCAGCAGTCGGCCGCGCCACTCCGCGGCCTCCGCCATCAGCTGCCGCCAGTCCTCCTTGGAGTGGGTGGCGGCGCGGGCCAGGGCCTCCTGGTGGCTGTCCCGCTCGCCCCACTTGAGGTGGGCGTCGGCCGCGTAGCTGAGGTCGAAGACGACGTCCCCGAAGACCTCGAAGCGCTCCTCCGGACTCAGCTCGACCCCGGTGCGCTGGACCTCGATGGCCCGCTCGGCGACGTCGACCAGCTTCTGCAGCCGGGCGATCTGCTCGGTGAGGGCGTGTCGTCTCGCCAGCAGGTGGTCGAGGGCGTTGGCCTGCGGGTCCGCCAGGATGTCGGCGATCTCGTCGAGCGGGAAGCCGAGTTCCCGGTAGAACAGGATCTGCTGGAGCCTGGCGAGGTCCGCGCCGTTGTAGAGCCGGTAGCCGGCCGGGCTTCGCTCACTGGGCGTGAGCAGCCCGGACCGGTCGTAGTAGTGCAGGGTCCGGATCGTGACCCCGGCGAAGCCGGAGACCTGGCCCACCGACCAGCTCATGCGTCCCTCCGATCATCCGTGCGTTCACTGCGCCCCCACCGTGCGGCCTGACGTGGGGTAAGGGTCAACACGCGCAGCTCAGGGGCCTGCTCCGGATGCCGGACGGCGTCCTCGGTCAGGTCTCGCGCTGCGGGTGGTAGGCGGTCTCGGGTATGCCGAAGGTCCAGGCGACCCCGGCTCGCGCGGTGCGGGTGCTCGGGGGGACGCGCAGCCAGTAGGTGCGGTGGGTGCCGTCCGGCTCGGGCGTGGAGTTGACCACCTCGACCATCACCACCGGCTCGTCGTCGGGCAGGACGATCCGCCAGAGCACGCCGGTCTCGTCCCGGTGGACGGGCTCGGCGCCGGAGTCGGCCAGGTAGCGCTCGTAGCCGTAGTGCTCCAGCAGGACGCGGCGCAGCTCGGCGTTCTCCTCGGTGCGGATCCGCTCGGCCGTCACCTCGGCCAGGCCGGCCAGGAACTCCGGCGGGACGGGCATGCCGCGCCAGGCGTGCAGGGCGAAGCCGTCGGCGTACTCCAGGGCGGGCCCGTCCGCCCGGTCGAGCCGCCCGGCCTCGTCGCGGTGCAGGCCGGTCGGCCGTTCGCTGAGCAGGGCCACGTCCCGGTACGGCCACCACCAGCCGACCTCCCGGGCCAGTTCGGCCAGTGGTGCGACGGCGTCGGCGCTCGCCCCGGCGGCCTCGAAGGCGGCGAACCACGGCGCGTCGTGCTGGCCGCGCACGGCGTCCAGCAGGGCGAGCCGGACGGTGGTGCGACGGGCCCGGGCCTCCTCGGCCACCGCGGCGTCGGCCTCCCGGTCGGCCTCGGGGGCGAGCCGGTCGAGCACCGCGTTGCGCAGCCGG
>NZ_LFVW01000284.1:0-13942 GCF_001182915.1 Kitasatospora sp. MY 5-36 | reverse complement strand
CGGCGGCGGCCCTGGACCGGGCGGCGGCGGCCTGGCCCTGCAGCCTGGCCAGGCCCTCCCGGCGGTCGGCGATGGCCCGGGCGGCGTCCCGCAGCCGGCGCTCCTCGGCGGCCAGCTCCCGCTCCAGTCCGTCCTTGCGCTCGACCGCCTCGGCCAGCGCGTACCGCGCCTCCTCCAGCGCCTCGGTCAGCGCGGCCTCCTCCTCACGGACCCGCGCGGCCTCCCGTTCCGTGTCCTCCGGGTCGCGCCCGCGCCGCTCCTCGCCCCGGCCCCCGGCGACGGCGTGCCGGGCGCGGGCCTCGGCCAGCCCGACGGTGCCGCGGGTGCGCTCGGCGAGCGCGGAGAGCCGGTACCAGGTCTGCCGGGCGGTCTCCAGTCCGGGGCCGAGCTGCTCGACCTGCGCCTCCAGGACGCGTTCGCGCTGCACCGCCCGGGCCAGCTCCTGCTCGACGGTGGTGCGGCGCAGCCGCAGCGCCAGTTCGTCCGCGACCTCGGCCTCGACGGCCCGGCGGAGCGCGCACAGGTCGTCGGCGAGCAGCCGCAGCCGGGCGTCGCGCAGGTCGGCCTGGATGCCGGCGGCCCGACGGGCGATCCGGGCCTGCCGGCCGAGCGGTCCGAGCTGGCGGCGCAGTTCGGCCACCAGGTCCTGGACCCGGTTGAGGTTGGCCTGCATCGCGTCCAGCTTCCGCAGCGCCTTCTCCTTGCGCTTGCGGTGCTTGAGGACGCCGGCCGCCTCCTCGATGAAGGCGCGCCGGCCCATCGGGTCGGCGTGCAGCACGGAGTCCAGCTGGCCCTGCCCGACGATGACGTGCATCTCGCGGCCGATGCCGGAGTCGGAGAGCAGCTCCTGGATGTCCAGCAGGCGGCAGGTCTCACCGTTGAGGGCGTACTCGCTGCCGCCGTTGCGGAACATGGTCCGGGTGATGGTCACCTCGGAGTAGTCGATCGGCAGGGCGCCGTCGGTGTTGTCGATGGTGAGGCTGACCTCGGCCCGGCCGAGCGGGGCGCGCCCGCTGGTCCCGGCGAAGATGACGTCCTCCATCTTGCCGCCGCGCAGCGACTTGGCCCCCTGCTCGCCCATCACCCAGGACAGCGCGTCGACCACGTTCGACTTGCCGGAGCCGTTCGGGCCGACGACGCAGGTGATGCCGGGCTCGAAGCGCAGGGTGGTGCTGGAGGCGAAGGACTTGAACCCGCGCAGCGTCAGACTCTTCAGGTGCACGCGGCCGGTCCCCTCTATCGCTCAGACGGGAACCGACTGTATCCGGAGCCGGACACGACGAAGGGACGCCACATCAGGGCGTCCCTTGCAAGCTGCGTCCCTTTCGGGGCGGCTCGGTGCGCAACGGCGTCGATCTGCGAGGACCGGGCGGGACTCAGGTGAGAGCCGGCTCCCGCTGATCCAGATCGATGCTGTTGAGCAGCGAGTGCTCGTCAGCGACAGCGGTGAGAGCGTCGTTCTCAGCCTGCATCCGAAGGAGCTCCGCTTCAAGGTCCTGGACGCGCTGCTGAAGCCGTCGCATCTCGGAGAGCATTCGCGGGTCGGGGCCGCCGACGTACCCGAGAAGCGCCTTTGCCATGATGAATGGTCCTCCACGCTGAGTGACCGAACCGGAACGGTACAGGTCTAGGGGGAAGGGGGACGCACGCGCGGCGCGTCACCGGAAGTGCTGGCTGGGCACTGCGGCACAACCACCGTGAGCTGGGCTCACGGGGGCATGCGCCTACCGGGAGAACGCGGTCGTGTGCGCGGGCTTCCAGCGTCTCACCAAAGACGGAAAGGGTCAACACGATCACCGCACGCTACCGCGCCCCTGTCACCTGCCCGGCGGTGTCATCACGCCTGGGGGGCTTCGGGACGGGTCCACCGCGTGCTCGTGGATCATCGTTCGATGCGGAGTCAACCACGAGTCTGCCCGGATGGCAACCTCGTGACACCGCCGGTTCCGGATCTTTTCCCGGGAGCCCGCGCGGAGCACCGCCGGCGGCCCGGCCCGGCGCGGCTCAGCGGATCTCGAAACCCTCGTAGCCAGGGCCGACGGCCGTCCAGATCTCGGTGACCCCGCTGACGTTCCCCGGGGTCCCCGGGCCGCGCAGCCGGGCCAGCAGCTGCTCGCAGTCGGCCGCGAGCCCCTCGGCCACCACCTGCACCCGGCCGTCGCCGAGGTTGCTGGCGTAGCCGCTCAGTCCGATCTCCAGCGCCCGTGCCCTGGTCCACCAGCGGAACCCGACCTGCTGGACCTTCCCCCGGACCCAGGCGGTCACCCGGACCGGTTCCTCACTGTGGGCGTCGCGACCGTGCATGCCCCGACCCTAGCCGTCCGCGCTCCCGGTCACAGCTCGGCCCCGGCCCGCCTCCGCGGACGACGCCCCCGCGCGAACGGGAGCGGCCCCGCCGGAGAACCGGCGGGGCCGCGGGAGCGTGCGGTCGGTCGAGCGGGTTACCAGTCCCCGCCGCCGAAGTCGCCGCCGCCACCACCGAAGTCGCCACCGCCGCCGAACCCGCCGAAGTCGCCGCCGTTGAAGTCGCCGCCGGTGAAGTCACCGCCCTCGTGCTGGTCCTGGTAGCCGTGGCCACCGTCCATCATCGGCGCGGCCGCGTAGGCCGGGGAGCTCATCATCGAGCCGAGCATGGTGCCGACCAGCAGGCCCGGCAGCAGGCCGCCGCCACCGAAGCCGCCGAAGTAGCCGCCCGCCCAGGGCGCGTACGCCGGGCCGGCGTTCCAGTACGGCTGCGGGCCGTGCTCGGTGTCGACGGTGCGGATCGCCGGGTCGAGGCCGGCCGCGAGCCGGTCCGCGTCGGCCTGGCAGACCGGGACGGTGCGCGCGGCGCCGCCGGCCGGAGTCCAGTCCACGTCCTTGACGGACGGGCCGTGCCGCGGGTCCATGAAGCACGGGGGACGGCGCTCGGGCAGCGGCTTCCTCTCCCGCCGGGCGGCCAGGGTGGCCAGCGAGAAGCGGCCGTCCTCGATCGCCTCGGTGACCTGCTTGACGTCCTCGGGCTTCTTCGCCTCGTCCATCAGCCGCTTGGACTTCTCGTACGAGTCCAGGGCGTGGCTGTAGTCGGTGCGCTGGGCGTCGTCCGCGTCGGCCGCGGCCGGGCTGAAGTCGAGCCGCTCCAGCTCCACGCCGAAGGCGGTGATGTCCTCGTCCACCACCCGGCGCAGCTGCTCCAGCTCGGCCCGGGCCTGCGCCTCCTTGCGCTGCTTGGCGCGGCGGAACAGGAGGAAGACGCCGGCGCCGGCCAGCGCGACCAGCACCACCGGGATGACCACCCAGGCGATCGAGGTGCTGTGGTTGACCCCGGTGCCCTTGGTCTGCGGGGCGGCCTGGTCGACGAAGTCGTTCAGGGTCGCGTCGATGTCGCCGTTGTGGGAGCGGAAGGCCGCGCCGGAGATCCGCTCCGGGACGCCGGCGGCGAGCGCGCCGCGGTCGGCGCGGGCGGTGAACTGGTCACCGCGCCAGACCGCGTAGACGCCGTCGACGCCGACCGTGGTGCGGAGGTCCTTGAAGACCGTCGCCTTGGCGAAGGCCGGCGAGTCGGGGACGACCGCGACGAAGATCGGCTTGTCGGCCTTGTCGATCTTCTTGGTCAGGGCGTCGGCCTGGGCCTGGCTGAAGCGGCTGGTCATGGCCGGGTCGACGTAGACCTGGCCCTTCTTCAGGGCGGCGGTGGCGTCGCTCAGGCCGCCGGCCGCCGAGGCCGCGGGTGCCAGCAGGAGCAGCAGCCCGAGCAGCGCCGCCACCAGGGCTAGCGGCCCGGCGCCCCGGGAACGTCGTGCAAGGGTTCTCATGCCCCCGACGCTACCGTGACCGGCCCCTGAGCACGCCATACCCTTCGCATACTGGTACTGACAAGACTCCCCGCCGACCGCCGGGGCCGCCCCCTCCTCGGGGATGATGTTTCCCCCGGTCACCCCTGAGTCGGGGCCCGCGCGGGAACCGCGGGAGGCCGCCGAACGTACGTCCCGGCAGGCCCGGCCCCGCTCCGGGGCACTCCGGGGGGCGTGCCGACCGTACCGTGCGGGCGGGCATAGTGGTCCCGGACCACCGGTCCCATTGCCCTTTCTTTACCCAGACCGTTCTCGACCCACCTCCCGATCGGAGTTCTCGGTGATCATCGGCCTCGTCACCGCCGTGGCGGCATCCGCCTGCTACGGCACCGGCTCGGTCCTCCAGGCTGTCGGATCCCGCCGCTCCGCCCGGGAGGAGGCGGCCAAGGGCGCCACCAGCTCGACCACCGAGCACGGCGGCCCGAGCCTGTCCTCGACCGCGAAGGCCGCCGTCACCTGGGAGTTCATCCTCGGCACGGTGCTCGACCTGATCGGCTTCGGGCTCGGCGCGCTGGCCGCCCGGCTGCTGCCGCTGTTCCTCTCCCAGACCATCATCAGCGCCAACCTGGTGATCACCGCGGTGCTCAGCATCAAGCTGCTGGGCATCCGGCTCAAGCAGCTGGAGTGGGCCTCGATCGCCGTGCTCTGCTCGGCGCTGGTGCTGCTGGCCGTCTCGGCCGGGCCGGAGGGCGGCCACCACACCGCGATGGCCTTCCACTGGTGGCTGCTGATCGTCACCACCGTGCTGCTGGTCGGCGGCAGCCTGCTGGTGCGGCGGATGGGCGCCAACGGCGCGATCGTCGCCGGTCTGCTCTCCGGCCTCGGCTTCGGCGCCCTGGGCGTCGGGGTGCGCATCCTCAACGGCATCGAGCCGTTCGCGCTCGGCGAGCTGCTCTCCGACCCGGCGCTGTACGCGGTCCTGGTCGGCGGCATCGGCGGCATGTACATCCACACCGTGGCGCTCCAGATCGGCTCGGTGAACGGCGCGACCGCCGCGCTGGTGGTCGGCGAGACGGTGCTGCCCGGCGCGGTCGGCGTGCTCTGGCTCGGCGACTCCTCCAAGGCCGGCCTGGGCTGGCTCGGCGTGATCGGCTTCCTGCTGGCGGTGGTCGCCGCGGTCGGGGTCGCCTACTTCGGCCAGGACACCCACGGCACACCCGGGGAACCGGCCGCCGACGAACCCGAACTCGCCCGGAAGTAGCCCGCCTCAGCCCTCGCTGCGGGCGCGCGGCACGCGCTGGCAGCGGGGGCAGAAGTAGCTGGAGCGGTTCATCCAGGCCGCCCGCCGGATCGGGGTGCCGCAGCGGCGGCAGGGCTCCTGCTCGCGGCCGTAGGCGTCGAGGTCCCGGGAGAAGTAGCCGCTCTCGCCGTTCACGTTGACGTAGAGGCTGTCGAAGCTGGTGCCGCCGACGGCGAGCGCCGCGCTCATCACGTCCCGGGCGTTGGCCAGCAGCAGCAGGGCCTGCGGGCGGGTGAGCGTCGCGGTCGGGCGGTCGTAGTGCAGCCTGGAGCGCCACAGCGCCTCGTCGGCGTAGATGTTGCCGACGCCGCTGATCAGGGTCTGGTCGAGCAGGGCGCGCTTGACGGTGGTCCGCTTGGCGCGCAGCGCGGCCACGAAGGCGGCGTCGTCGAAGCGCGCGTCGAGCGGGTCGCGGGCGATGTGCGCGATCGAGACCGGGGTGCCCTCCGGGTCCCCGTCCTCGGCCTCCTCGACCGCCAGGCCGCCGAAGGTCCGCTGGTCGACGAAGCGCAGTTCGCGCCCGCCGTCGGCGAAGCGCAGCCGGACCCGCAGGTGGGTCTCGTCGGGTACGGACGGGTCCTGGACGAGGAGTTGGCCGCTCATCCCGAGGTGGCCGATCAGCGAGAACCCCGCCCCGGTGCCGGCCAGCGGCACCCACAGGTACTTGCCGCGCCGCTGCGCGGTGCCGAGGGTGGTGCCGGTCAGCCGGGCGGTGAAGTCCGCCGCGCCGGCCGGCTGGCGGCGCACCGCGCGCGGGTGCAGCACCTGGACGTCGGCGACCGTCCGTCCGGCCACCCAGGTGGCCAGACCACGGCGGACGACCTCGACCTCGGGAAGTTCGGGCACGGGAACACGCCTCCTGCTCGGTACGGATCAGCAGGAGTGAAGGCTACTGCGGGATCACGCGCCGGCGGGCAGCCGGTCGGCGTACTTCTCCTTGATCGCGCGCCAGGCGCTCTCGGCGGCCTTCTGCTCGGCTTCCTTCTTCGAGCGGCCGACGCCGCTGCCGAAGTCCTCGCCGGCCACCCGGGCCGCCGCGGTGAAGGTCTTCTCGTGGTCCGGACCGGACTCCATGACCACGTACTCCGGCACTCCGATGCCCACCGAGGCGGTGAGCTCCTGGAGGCTGGTCTTCCAGTCCAGGCCGGCGCCGAGCTGAGAGGACTCCTCGATCAGCGGGTCGAACAGCCGGTGGACGAACTCGGTGGCCGCGTCCAGTCCCTGGTCCAGGTAGATGGCGCCGATCACGGCCTCGACGGTGTCGGCGAGGATCGACGACTTGTCGCGGCCGCCGGTACCCTCCTCGCCCTTGCCGAGGCGGATGAACGTGCCGAGCTCCAGGCCGCGGCCGACGTCCGCGAGCGCGCGGGAGTTGACCACCGCGGCGCGCAGCTTGGCGAGCGTGCCCTCCGGGACGTCCGGGTGGACGCGGTAGAGGGTGTCGGTCACCACGAGGCCCAGCACCGAGTCGCCGAGGAACTCCAGGCGCTCGTTGGTGGGCAGCCCACCGTTCTCGTACGCGTACGAGCGGTGGGTCAGGGCACGTACCAGAAGGGCGCGCTCGAGCGTGTACCCGAGGCGCCCTTCCAGAACGTCGTATTCGGTCGAAGCCGGCCCGCCGGCCTTGCCGCCGCCCGAAGAGGAACCCTTCGGGGCGATGGTCGCCTTGCGGGTGGAGTTACCGTCCGACATCGATCCGTACACCCCGCCGATCAGACCGAGAGGACCTGGCGACGGTTGTACGTGCCGCAGCTCGGGCACGCGATGTGGCCCAGCTTCGGCTCGTGGCAGCGGTCGCACGCCACGAGGGCCGGAACAACGGCCTTCCAGTTGGACCGACGGTGGCGCGTGTTGCTGCGCGACATCTTCCGCTTCGGAACAGCCACGGCTACTTCTCCTGGTTCTCGGCGAGACCCTCACGGGTGTCGCTGTTCTTAGATCCGTCACCCTCGTCGCCGGGGGCGGCGGAGAGTCCCTGCAGAGCCGCCCACCGGGGGTCGGCGGCATCGTGGTGGTGCGCCGGGTCGTCGCTCAGGCGCGCTCCGCATTCGGAGCACAGGCCCAGGCAGTCTTCCTGGCACACCGGCTGCAGCGGCAGTGCGAGCACCACCGCGTCACGCAGCACCGGCCGGAGGTCGAAGAAGTCGCCCTCCAGACGGTAAGTCTCTTCTTCCGAGTCCTCGTCGAGGTCCTCGGTCCCGGTGGTCCGGGCGCGGTGGCGCTCGTCGGACTCCGGGTAGTAGTACAGCTCCTGGAAGTCCACATCGATGTCGAACTCGACGGGCTCCAGGCAGCGGACGCACTCGCCCTCGACGCCCGCCTCGGCCGTGCCGGTGACCAGCACGCCCTCGACCACGGACTCCAGGCGGAGGTCCAGCTCGATCGGGCTCTTCTCCGGCACGCCGATCACGTCGATGATCCCGAAGCCCTCGGGGGCCTCCAGGGTCCGGCTCACCTTGCGCATCGAGCCCGGGCGACGACCGAGCTCGTGCGTGTCGAACACGAGGGGGTCGCGGTGGTCGAGGCGGTTCACGGTGTCCTGACTTCCATGGGGGGTTCTTCGATTGCGTCTCCGTCCGGTCGGCGTTGCGCGGGCAAGCCAACAGCCGGACATGGAGAGGCCGGAGTGGTCAGACTACCGGAGTCTCCCGTCAGGCCCAACTTCGGTCCCGTCAGGAGACTCCCGCACCGTCGCGGCGGGGCCGGTTCAGCGGCCGCCGAGCTCCCGCAGCCTGGTCATGTCGATCATGCTGGTGTCGAAGAAGCTGGTCTCGTCCAGCCCCTGGCCCTGGGCCTGTCCGTGGCCCTGCGCCTGTCCGTGACCCTGGGCCTGCCCGTGCCCCTGCTGCTGGTGCGGCACGGCCGGCGGGAGGGCGGGCTGCTGGGGGTAGGCGTAGTCGTCGTACGGCTGCGCGGCGTAGCCCGGCTGCTGCTGGGGATAGCCGTAGCCCTCCTGCCGCTGGTCCGGGTAGCCCTGCTGCTGGTAGCCGCCCTGCTGCTGGCCCCACTGGGTGTTGTACGGGTCCCCCTGGCCGGCCGGGTCGTAGCCGCCGCCGTACACCTCGGCGTACTGCCCGCCGGGCTGCTGGGCGGCCGCGTACTGGTCGGTGCCGGGGGCCTGCCAGCCGGCCGCGGCCGGGGTCTGCTCCGGCCAGGTCTGCTGCTGCGGGACGTCCTCGCGGTACCAGGCGATGTCCCCGCCGTCGGGGTCGTGGGCGAAGCCCGCGGCCACGGCCTCGGCGCGCTCCTTGGCCTCCTGGGCCTGGTCGGCGGCGGCCAGGTAGGCGCCCAGCTCGTCGATGGGCCGCTTGCCGAGCAGCTTGTCCCGGCCTTTGCCGACCGCCTCCAGGGTGGCGCCGAGCACGTTCTCCAGGGTGGCGAGCTTCACATCGACGTACTCGTCGACCTCGGGGCTCGGGCTGATCCGCTGCGGGCGGAACTCCTCGCCGTCGCTCTCGCCCTCGGGCTCGGCCTCGAAGACGCTGGAGTCGCCGCGCAGCTTGGTGCGGCCGCGGCCGACGGCGCCGAGCGTCTTGGTGAGCACGACCTCGAAGTTGGCGAGCTTGCTGTCCACGTAGTCGTCGGCCTCGGCCAGCTTGGCGTCGACCTCCGCACGCGCCTCGGCGAGGATCCGGTCGGCCTGCGCCTGGGCCTGGCGGACCACCTCGGTGTCCGAGATCAGCGAGCCGCGCTCGGCGTGCGCGCCCTGGATGATCAGGTCCGCCTCGGCCTGGGCGCCGGCCACCACCTGCTCGTGGTCGGCCATCACCGACTGGGCCTGGGCGAGTTCGGCGGGCAGGGCCGACCTGAGGTCGTTGAGCAGGCCGATCAGCTCGGCCCGGTTCACCACGCAGGAGGCCGACATCGGCATCGAGCGGGCGTTCTCGACCGCCGCCACGATCTCGTCGACCTTGTTCTGCACGTCCACGGGGCTTCGTCTTTCCGTGTGCCGCCGACGGTCCGGCGGAGGCAGGCCCGACGCGGTGAACCTCACCGCGGGGCAGGGATACAGACTGTACGGCCACTGCCCAGCGGGGTCACAACGCCTGAGCCGAACCGGTCTCCGGGCAAACGGACATGACGTGACGAACCGGCAGGAACCGACAGGCAGTGGACTACTGCGCCGCCTTGCGCTCCGCGATCCGCTCGACCAGCCGGCCGTGCACCGTCTCCGGCAGCAGGTGCGAGACGTCGCCCCCGTACGAGGCGACCTCCTTGACCAGCGTCGAGGAGAGGAAGCTGTACGTCGGCGAGGTCGGCACGAACAGCGTCTCCACCCCGGTCAGCCCGTGGTTCATCTGGGCCATCTGGAGCTCGTAGTCGAAGTCGCTGACCGCGCGCAGGCCCTTGATGATCGCGGGGATGCCGCGCTCCCGGCAGTAGTCCACCAGCAGGCCGTGGTGCGACTCGACCACCACGTTCCCGAAGCCGGCGGTGACCTCCTCGATCAGGCCGATCCGCTCCTCGACGGTGAACATGCCCTGCTTGTTCCGGTTGATCAGGACCGCGACATGCACCACGTCGTACAGCTTCGAGGCCCGCTCGATGATGTCGAGGTGGCCGTTGGTGATCGGGTCGAACGAACCGGGACAGACGGCTCGGCGCATGGCGTGTGTGCTCCCTCGTGGGGTGACGGCTGCTGCGGGCCGCGGCCCGCTACTCCTGCTCGCCGGCCGCGGCGGCGGCGCGACCGTACCAGAGCGTGCCCTCGCCGTAACGGCGGGAGCGCAGCTCCTCGAAACCCTCGGGCCAGACGAACCCGCCGCCGCGGGTGCTGCGCTCCACGGTGACGAGCGTGTCCTCCGCGAGCCAGCCCCCGGCCAGGAGTGTGATCAGCATCTCGCGGACCTCCTCGTCGGTGACCGCGTACGGCGGGTCGAGGAAGACCAGGTCGTACGGGCTCTGCGGGGGCGGGCCGACGATCACCTTCTCCGCCTTGGCGGCCCGCACCTCGGCCCCCGGCAGGCCGATCGTCCGGACGTTCTCCCGGATCACCCGGGCCGCCTGGGCGTCCGCCTCGACCAGCAGGACGTGCTCGGCGCCGCGGGACAGCGCCTCCAGCCCGACCGCGCCGGATCCGCCGAACAGGTCCAGCATCCGGACCCCGTGCAGGGTGCCGCGCAGCGCCTCCAGGGTGGAGAACATCGCCTCACGGGCCTTGTCGGAGGTCGGGCGGGTGCCCCGGCCGGGCGGTACGGCCAGCCGGCGGCCGCCGGCCGCCCCGGCGATCACGCGGGTCATGGTGGTGGGAGGTCCTTTCGTCGCTGCCCGACCACGCTATCCCGATCACCGCACCGCGCTCACGCCGGACGGGCGCGCGCCCACGCCGGACGGGCGCGCGCCCATGCCGGACGGCCGCGGCCCGGCGGGGAATCCCCCACCGGGCCGCGGCCGCGCACTCGGGTGGTCAGCTCGCCTCGGAGCCCGCCGACTGGGCCGGGACGCTCGCGCCGAGCAGGGCCGGCGAGGCGTAGCGGGACCAGGACAGGCAGCCGTCGGGCGGGCAGAACTCGGGGCGGCGCGGGTCGTGCCCGAGCTCGCGCAGCTTGGTCCGGACGGAGTCGGGGGTGCGGCCGAAGCGGGCGGCGATCCGGGCGACGGTCTCGCCGTCGTGGAAGCGCCGGACCAGCTCCTCCTCGTGCTGCGGCACCCAGGGGGCGCCGTGGCCGGGGTACAGCTCGCGCAGCACGTCGCGGTCGGGGATGGGCTCGGAGACGTCGGCGACGATCGCCAGCGCCCGCAGCGCGCGGTTGAGCGCGATCCGCAGCGAGGCGACGTCCTCGACCGGCAGGCGGAGCTTGCCCGAGGCGAGCGGTGCGGCGGCCGCCCCCTCGCGCCAGCCGGTCAGGGTGAGGGTGACCTCGCGGTCGTCGTCGCTGGCGAGTTCGATCCGGAAGACCTTGTCGCCCAGCGGGAGCTCGTTGAGATGACGGAATGCCATGGCTTGACCCCCAAGTGTCGTGCCAGGAACGCACCTTGGGGGTGCGCCCTGAACACCTTCATTCTCTCCCGGGGGTCTGACAATTCCGGGGCCGCGCGGCCCGTCCGGAGGCGGCTCAGCCCTTCTCCATGTAGGCCGCGCGGTCCTCGTCGAGCAGGCTCTCCAGCGCGGTGCGCAGCTCCGGGTGGGCGGCCAGGTCCGGGTCCTCGGCGACGAGGCGGGTGGCCTCGGTGCGGGCGGTGAGGATGACCTCCTCGTCCTCCAGCACCGAGAGCACCTTGAGCGAGGACTTCACCCCGGACTGGGCCTGGCCCAGCACGTCGCCCTCGCGGCGCTGTTCGAGGTCGATCCGGGACAGCTCGAAGCCGTCCAGGGTGCCCGCCACCGCGTCCAGCCGGGCCCGCGCGGCGCTGCCCGCGGGCATCTCGCTGACCAGCAGGCACAGGCCCGGCGCGCTGCCGCGGCCGACCCGGCCGCGCAGCTGGTGCAGCTGGGAGACGCCGAAGCGGTCGGCGTCCATGATGACCATCGCGGTGGAGTTGGGGACGTTGACGCCGACCTCGATCACCGTGGTGGCGCCCAGCACGTCCACCTCGCCGGCCGTGAAGCGGCGCATCACCTCGTCCTTGGCCTCCGGCGCGAGCCGGCCGTGCAGGATCTCCACCCGCAGGCCGCTCAGCGGGCCCTTCGCCAGCTTCTCGGCCGTCTCCACCACCGAGAGCGGCGGCCGCCGCTCGTCGCTCTCCGCGCCCGCGTCGGCGACCTCCTCGAAGCCGTCCTCGGCGGCCTTGCGCTTCTTCTTCGGGTCGGCCGCCGGCTCCTCGTCCCCGATCCGGGGGCAGACCACGTACGCCTGGTGGCCCTTGGCGACCTCCTCGCGGACCCGCTCCCAGGCCCGGGTGAGGAAGTTGGGCTTCTCCAGCGCCGGGACGACGTGGGTGGAGATCGGCGAGCGGCCGGCCGGCAGCTGGTCCAGGACGGAGGTCTCCAGGTCCCCGAAGACCGTCATCGCGACGGTGCGCGGGATCGGGGTGGCGGTCATCACCAGCAGGTGCGGCGGCTGCTCGCCCTTGGCCCGCAGCGCGTCCCGCTGCTCGACGCCGAAGCGGTGCTGCTCGTCCACCACGACCAGGCCGAGGTCCTGGAACTGCACCTTGTCCTCGATCAGCGCATGGGTGCCGATGGCGATCCCGGCGTCCCCGCACGCCATGTCGAGCAGCGCCTGGCGGCGGGCCGGGACGCCCATCGAGCCGGTCAGCAGCACCACCCGGGTGCCGAGGTCGGAGCCGCCGAGCATGCCGCCCTCGGCGAGGTCCCCCATCATCTCGACGACCGAGCGGTGGTGCTGCTGGGCGAGCACCTCGGTGGGCGCCAGCAGCACCGCCTGGCCGCCCGCGTCCACCACGGCGAGCATGGCGCGCAGCGCGACCAGGGTCTTGCCGGAGCCGACCTCGCCCTGGAGGAGGCGGTGCATCGGGTGGTCGGTGGCGAGGTCGGCGGCGATCTCGGCGGAGACCTTCCGCTGCCCCTCGGTGAGGGTGAACGGCAGCCGGGCGTCGAAGGCGTCCAGCAGGCCGCCCTCGCGGGCCGCGCGCGGCTTGGCGGGCAGGGCGGAGTCGGCGGCCCGGCGCTGCGCGAGGGCGACCTGGAGCACGAAGGCCTCGTCCCAGCGCAGCCGGCTCTGGGCGCGCTCGCGGTCGGCGTGGCCGCGCGGACGGTGGATCAGCTCCAGCGCCTCGGGCAGCGGGATCAGGTCGTGCCGCTCGCGCAGTTCGGCGGGCAGCGGTTCGCCGACGTCGCCGAGGTGCTTGGTGAGTGCCGTCTCGACGCAGATCGACAGCTTCCAGCTGGGCATCTGCGCGCTGGCGCCGTACACCGGGATGAGCCGGCCGGCGAACTGCCGCGCGGCGTCGGAGCCGGCGTCCTCGTCGAGCAGCTGGTAGTCCGGCGAGACCAGCTGGCGGGTCCGGTTGAAGACCCCGACCTTGCCCGCGAACAGGCCCTGGGCGCCGGCCCTGAGCTCCTTCTGCCGCCAGCCCTGGTTGAAGAAGACCAGCGAGAGCCGGCTGCGGCCGTCGGTGACGACCACCTCCAGCCGGTCGCCCTTGCGGCCGCGGAACGGGATCAGGGTGACCTTCTCGATCCGGGCCAGCACGGTGACGTGCTCGTCGACCTCCAGCTCGTCCAGGCTGGTGAGCTGGCCGCGCTCGACGTAGCGGCGCGGGTAGTGGTGCAGCAGGTCCCCGACCGTGCGCAGCTTGAGGCTGTCGGCGAGCACCTTCGCGGTGCGGTCGCCGACGAGCTTGGTCAGTGGTTCATCGAGAGCGCCCATCAGCGCCTTGTTTACACCACCGGGCCGACAAACCGGGTCAGGGGCGGCCCCCGCTCCGGCCCCTACTCCACCCCGATGAGCAGCGGTGCCGGTTCCTGCCCGCCGTGGAAGACCACCGCGTCCACCTCGGGCCGCCGGTGCCGGACGTGGGCGACCAGCCGGTCGGCGAGCGCCTCGTCGGTGCCGCCGCCGAGGACCAGGGTGACGAGTTCGCCGCCGGCCCCGAGCATCCGGTCCAGCACGCTCTCGCCGACCTCGGCCAGCCCGGCGCCGATCACCGCGACGTCGCCGTCGATCAGCCCGAGCACGTCCCCGGCCTGGCAGACCCCCGCCATCGTCCAGGACTCCCCCTCGGCGACGGCCAGCTCCGCGTAGCGGGTGGCGCCGGCGGCGGAGGTCATGGCGACGACGTCCTCGTCGAAGCGGCGGCCGCCCTCGTGCACCGCGAGCGCGGCCAGCCCCTGCACCGGCGAGCGGGTGGGCAGGACGGCGATCCGCACCCCTTCCTCGCGCAGCTGGTCGGCGGCGGCCCCGGCGGCGGCGCGCAGCTCGGGGTCGTTGAGCAGCAGGACGACCTCGCGGGCGGCCGAGCGGCG
>NZ_LFVW01000283.1:0-10239 GCF_001182915.1 Kitasatospora sp. MY 5-36 | reverse complement strand
GTCCTGCCCGGGCCGACGGCGCCCGCCGCGGCCGGCCCGGCCCCCGGCGGCGAGCGGCTGCGGGTGGTGATCGTCGCCGAGTCCTTCGCCCCGCAGGTCAACGGCGTGGCCCACAGCGTGCTCCGGACCGCCGAGCACCTCCTGGCCCGGGGGCACGTCCCGCTGGTGGTGGCCCCGGCGGCCCAGCGCCGCACGAGCGGGAACGCCAGCGGGAGCGGAAGCGGGAGCGAGCCGTACGAGTCGGCGTACGGCTACCGGGTGGTCCGCGTCCCGTCCGTCCCGCTGCCCGGCTACCCGGAGGTACGGATCGCCCTCCCCGGGCGCCGGGTGGCCGACGCCGTCGAGCAGCACCGCCCCCATGTGGTGCACCTGGCGGGCCCGTTCGCCCTCGGGGCGGCCGGAGCGGCGGCGGCCGGGCGCGCGGGCGTCCCCGTCGTCGCCGTCTACCAGACCGACCTCGCCGCGTACGCCCGGACCTACCTGCCCTTCGCCGGAGCCGCCGGGGCCCGGCTGGCCTGGCACCGGCTGCGGCTCATCCACACGGCGGCCGCGCGGACCCTGGCGCCGTCCCGGGCCTCGCTCGACGCCCTGACGGCCCACGGGGTCCCCCGGGTCCACCTGTGGCCGCGCGGCGTCGACTGCGTGCGCTTCCACCCCGGCCACCGGGACGAGGCCCTGCGCCGGCGCCTCGGCCGGCCCGGCGAGGTGCTGGTCGGCTACGTCGGGCGGCTGGCGCCGGAGAAGCAGGTCGAGCGGCTGGCCGAGGTGTCCCGGCTCCCGGGCGTACGGCTGGTGGTGGTCGGCGACGGCCCCAGCCGCGCCCGGCTGGGCGCCGCGCTGCCGGACGCGCTCTTCCTGGGCCGCCGCACCGGGCACGAACTCGCCCGGCTCTACGCCTCGTTCGACGTCTTCGCGCACACCGGACCGTTCGAGACCTTCGGCCAGACCCTCCAGGAGGCGATGGCCAGCGGCCTGCCCGTGATCGCCCCCGCCGTCGGCGGACCGCTCGACCTGGTCCAGCCCGGACGCACCGGTTTCCTCGTCCCGCCCGGCGCGGTCACCGGCTTCCGGGAGGCGGTGGAACGGCTCGCCCGGGACGCGGAGCTCCGCCGGGCGTTCGGCCGGGCGGGCCGGGCCGCGGTCGTGGAACGCAGCTGGGAGGCGGTCGGCGACCGGCTCGTCGACCACTACCGGCTCGCGCTGGCGGAGTCCTCCGCCGCGGGGCGCGGGTGAGACCGAGGAACGGACCCGTCATGCACCAGCCGCTCGCCACCGCCTACGTACCCGGCGCCCGCCCGGACGCCGACACCGCCGTGTTCCTGCACGGACTGGGCGGCTGGACCCACAACTGGGCCGCCCTGATCGAGCGCCTCCGGTCGTCGGTGCACTGCCTGGCCCTCGACCTCCCGGGCTTCGGCCGCTCCGCTCCCCCGCCCGACGGCCTCGTCACCGTCGGGCGCCAGGCCGCGGCCGTCGCCCGCCACCTCGTCCGCACCGGGCACCGCCGCGTCCACCTGGTCGGCAACTCGCTCGGCGGCCTGACCGCCCTCCACCTCGCCGCCCACCGCCCGGAGCTGGTCGCCACCCTGACCCTCGTCTCCCCGGTCCTGCCCGCCCTCCCGCCGCCGCAGGCCCTGCGGATCTCCCTGCTGGGCCTGCCAGGCGCCGCCCGCCTGTACGCCCGGCTGCTGTCCACCCGGGGCCCCGACCGGCAGCTCGACGACCTCTACCACCTGATCTACGCCGACCCGTCCCGCGTCAACGCCGAACAGCGGGCGACCGAAGTGCGCGAGCGCCTGCGCCGTGCCGAACTCCCGTACAACCAGCAGATGTTGGTGGAGGGCGTGCGCGCCGTGGTCCGGGCCCACCTCCGGCTGCCGGGCGAGCCCTCGCCCTGGCACCAGGCCCGCCGGGTCACCGCCCCCACCCTGCTCGTCTTCGGCCGTGAGGACCGCCTCGTCCCCTTCCGTACGGCGGCCCGGTCCTACGCGGCCTTCCGGGACGCCCGGCTCCTCACCCTGCCCGGCGTCGGCCACGTCGCCATGCAGGAACACCCCGACGCCGTGGCCGCGGCCTTCCGCGCCCTGCTCCCGGAGGCCCGCCGCACGCCCGGCGGGTGAGCCGCGCCATTGGTCTACTCCAATCTGTCCTGAATACGTCGTCCCAGCAGGCGCCGGTCTGCCGTTCACTGTTCCTCCCGGGCGGCCGGGCTCGCTGCCGCACGACCCGTCGACCTGGGAGGTGCGAATGCGAAGGGCCTTGCCCCATCCGAAAGTTGGGGTCTCCGCCGGGCCCGGAGTCGGACGTCTTCCGGCCGAATGTCCGCTCCCCCGCGACGCAAGCTGATCTGAGGGGTAGTCAAAAGGTCACCCCCACAGTGAACTTGGAGACCCCATGGCCATTCGCGCGTCCTGTCGCCCCCTGGTCCTCACCCTGCTCCTGTCCCTGGCCGCGGCCGGATGCGGCGGCTCCGGCTCGGGCAGCGGTTCCGGGGCCGGCGGCAAGCTGACGGTGTGGCTGGCCGTGGACGCCCAGGAGAACTGGCCACAACTGGTCCAGTCCACCAACGACCGCTTCGCCAAGGCCCACCCCGGGGTCCGGGTCGACGTCCAGTACCAGCAGTGGACGACGAAGAACCAGAAGCTGGACGCCGTCCTCGCCGGGAAGAACGTGCCCGACGTGGTGGAGATGGGCAACAGCGAGACCACCAACTACATCGTCAACGGCGCCTTCGCCACCCTCGACCCGGCCCGCTTCGACCAGTCGGACGCCTGGCTGCCGGCGCTCGCCGACGCCTGCCGCGACAACGGCAAGGCCTACTGCGTGCCCTACTACGTCGGGGCCCGGGTCGGTGTCTACCGCACCGACTACTTCACCCAGGCCGGTGTGCCGGGCGCCCCGAAGACGTACCCCGAACTGCTCTCCGCGTTCGACCGGCTGAAGAGCACCTTCGGCACCCAGGACCCGAACTTCTCCGCCCTCTACATGCCCGGCCGCTACTGGTACGCGGCCATGGCCTTCCTGAAGGACGCGGGCGGCGAGATCGCGGTGAAGGACGGCAACCGCTGGAAGGCCTCGCTGTCCTCGCCCAACTCCGTCGCCGGGCTCACCGAGTGGAAGCGGCTGATCGACGCCTACTACGTCGGCGACCGCGCCAAGGACAACGGCGACCAGCCGGCCGTCGTCGGCCAGGGCCGCGTGGGCGTCTTCTACGGCAACACCTGGGAGGCCGGCGCCG
This sequence comes from Kitasatospora sp. MY 5-36, assembly GCF_001182915.1. Classification (NCBI taxonomy): domain Bacteria; kingdom Bacillati; phylum Actinomycetota; class Actinomycetes; order Kitasatosporales; family Streptomycetaceae; genus Kitasatospora; species Kitasatospora sp. MY 5-36. The sequence goes on along the minus strand of NZ_LFVW01000283.1, from coordinate 7,001 downwards.
CCGCCGACGAGCGCTCCGGCGGGGACCCGAAGCTGAAGGACAAGTTCGCCACCTTCCCCTTCCCCGGCCCGTCCGGAAAGCTCCTGCCGCCCTTCCTCGGCGGCTCCACCCTGGCCGTGCCGGCCAAGTCGACGCGCAAGGACCTGGCCGCCGACTGGATCAGGCTGTTCACCGACCGGGAGTCCCAGAAGACGCTGATCGCCGCGAACACCCTGCCCAACAACACCACCCAGCTGACCGAGGTCGCCGCCGGCGGCATCAACGGCCCCGCTGCCCAGGCCGCGGCGACCGGGGGCTGGATGACCCCGTTCGCGCCCGGCTGGACGTCGGTGGAGAAGTCCAACGTCCTACCCGAGATGCTGGAGCGGATCGCCAACGGCAAGGCGTCGGTGCAGGACGCCGCGCGGGAGGCGGACCGGCGGATCGACGAAGTGATCAATGAGCGCTGACCGGGTCCGGCGGCGGCGTCCGCTGCTGCCGTACCTGCTGATCGGCCCGACCGTCCTCGCGCTCGTCCTGGTGCTCGGCTACCCGCTCGTGGACATGGTCGTCCTCTCCTTCCAGGACATGACCCGCGAGCAGCTGTTCGGCGGCACCTCGCCGCCGTGGGCCGGGCTGGACCAGTTCCGCAGGATCCTCGGGGACGGGTTCTTCTGGACGGTGGTCGCCCGCACGGTGCTCTTCACCGCGGTGTGCGTCGCCCTCACCGTGCTCTGCGGGCTGTTCACCGCCCGGCTGATGCACCGGGTCTCCCCGTGGGTGCGCGCCGTCATCGCCGGGGTGCTGGTCACCGTGTGGGCCATGCCCGTCATGGTCGCCTCGTCGGTCTTCCGCTGGCTCTTCGACGCCGACTACGGCGTGGTGAACTGGCTGCTCTCGAACCTGCCCGGGGTCGACCTGGCCCGCCACAACTGGTTCACCAACCCCTGGCAGGGGTTCACCGTCATCGTCGCCGTCGTGGTGTGGGGCTCGCTGCCGTTCGCCGCGATCACCCTGCGGGCCGCGCTGGCCCAGGTCCCGCCCGAACTGGAGGAGTCCGCGGTCCTCGACGGGGCCCGGCCCCTCCAGGTCTTCCGGCACGTCACCCTGCCGGTGATCAGACCGGTCCTCGTCATGGTGACCACGCTGTCGGCCATCTGGGACTTCGGCGTCTTCAACCAGATCTGGCTCATGCGCGGCGGCCAGCCCGAGCGGGAGTACTACCTGCTGGGCGTCTACTCCTTCATCGAGTCCTTCGCCGTGAACCGGTACAGCACCGGGGCCGCGATCGCGCTCGTGACCGTCGTCCTGCTGCTCGCCGGATCGGTCGTCCACCTGCGTCAGATGCTCAGGACGGGAGAGATCGAATGAGGCGACGGCGGTCGCTGGGCCACGACCTGCTCGGACTGCTCGTCGCCGCGGTGATCGGCTTCCCCGTCTACTGGATGGTGCTCACCGCGTTCCGGCCGGCCACCGAGATCCTGAGCCTGCCACCGAAGTTCTGGCCGGGCCGCCCCACGCTCGACAACTTCGCCCGGGCGCTGGGCACCGAGACCTTCTGGGCCAACGTCCGCTCCAGCGTCGTCATCGGCATCGGCACCGTCCTGGTGTCGCTGGTCGTCGGCGCGCTCGCCGCCTTCGCCCTCGCCCGCTTCCGCTTCGCGGGCCGCAAGGCCTTCGTCGTGGTGATCCTCATCGTCCAGATGGTCCCGCTGACGGCCCTGATCATCCCGGTCTACCTGCTGCTGAACGACGTCGGGATGACGGACAGCCTCACCGGCGTGGTCCTCACCTACCTGGTGTTCACGCTGCCGTTCACGGTCTGGATGCTGCGCGGCTTCATCGCCGGGGTCCCCGTGGAACTCGAGGAGGCGGCCATGGTCGACGGCTGCGGCCGGCTCGGCGCGTTCCGCCGGGTGGTGCTCCCGCTGCTCGCACCCGGCATCGTCGCCACCTCCGTCTTCGCCCTCGTCCAGGCGTGGAACGAGTACGTCCTCGTCTACATCCTGCTGTCGACTCCGGAGAAGCAGACCGTCAGCATCTGGCTGGTCTCCTTCCAGACCAGCTTCGGGACCGACTACGGCGGTCTCATGGCCGGTGCCACCCTGACCGCCCTGCCCGTCGTGGTCTTCTTCCTCCTCGTCCAGCGCAGGATCGCCTCCGGCCTCGCCGTCGGCGCGGTCAAGGGCTGAGCCCCGCCGCGCCGGAAGCCGGCCGCCGGGCGGCGCCGACGACCTACCCGGGGCGGCCTGTCCCGGGACGGGCCCGCAGCCCGGTTCGCGGTGCCGGGATCTGGAGTACCGCGTGCCGGGAGCCCGGCCCGGGCAGCAGCGTGCAGGTCGAGCGGCACGGGACGAAGAGCACCTGGCCGCCCCGGAGCCGGACCGCCAGCGGCACCCGGTGCGCGTCGGTCGGGGCGGTCGGGGCCGTGGAGCCGGTCGGACCGGGGTTCGTACCGGTCGAGGCGGTCGAGGCGGTCGAGGCGTCGACCAGGATCTCGGTGACGGAGGACAGCTGGAGTACCAGGAGTTCCGACTCGGCCTGTCGCGTCTGGACCGCGTGCGGGTCCGCGGGGTCCTGCGGGAGGGCCCGGACGGTGACGCCCAGCAGTGCGCTCAGCCCGGCGGCGAGGGCTGCCGTGTCCTCCGCCGTGGACGGGTCGCCGGTGACGGGGGGCTCGTAGTCCGTCCAGAGGACGGCCGGCCCTCCACCGGTCCGGGCCGAGAGGAACGCGGCCAGTTCCAGGAGGTAGCCGCCCTCGTCGGCCGGTTCGTTCTCCTGATCGTCCGGCCCCCACTGCACCGTCGTCCTCCGTTCCGGAGCCTCGCGTCGGGAGGCTTCCCTTCGCCGGGCTCCATCATGGGTTCCCGTGGTGGCGCCGGGACAGTCACGCGAACCCGGTCCCGGAGTCGCGTGACCCTGCCACCCGCGTGCCCTGTCCGCCCCGGCCGCCCCGGGTGCCGCTACTCGTCCAGCAGCCCGGTACGGGCGGCGGCCACACCGGCCTGGAACCGGCTCTCGGCATCCAACTGGCCCATGATGTCGGCGATGTGACGCCGCGCGGTGCGCAGCGACATCCCGAGGCGGCGGGCGATCGTCTCGTCCTTGAGCCCGGCGGCGAGCAGCCGCAGGATGGTCCGGTCGATCTCCTGGGAGACCTGCTCCAGGCCGTCCGCGGTGGCGGCGGAGAACGGCCTGGCACACGACCAGGACTGCTCGAAGATCTCGCACAGGTAGGCGACCAGCGACTCCTGGCGGATCGCCACCGCACCCCAGGAGCCGTCGCTCGCGGGGATGAAGGCGAGTTCGCGGTCGAAGACGATGATGCGGCCGAACAGCTCGTGGACGGTGCGGTACTCGCCGCCGAGCGGTGAGGCCGCTTCCACGTACGCCTGGCTGGGGCCGTTGAAGCGTGCGGTGTGGTGGTAGAGCGTGCGCATCCGCACCCCTCGGGCGAGCAGCGCGCGGTCACGGCCGAGCGCTTCCTCCATGGCTTCCGGCACGCGGCTTCCGCCACCGGGCTGGCTGGCCAGCACCTCGCTCCGGCAGCTGTCCGAGGCCCGGTCGAGCGCCGCCCGTACCTCCTGGAGGCTGCTGATGACCTCGACCCCCTCACCGGCACCGGCCACCCGTCCGCCCCGCTGGTAGTGGGGGAAGAAGCCGACGAGCTGGGCCTGCCCCCTGGCCAGCTCCTCCTGCTCGCGGCGGATCCGGGCCTCGACGGGGGCGGCGAGCCGGGCCATCGCGGCCTCCGGTGCGACGGCGTAGCCCGCCGCCGGGTCCTGCGGATCCGGGTACACCAGGCGCAGGGCGCTCAGCCGGCGTACCGAGGCAGCGGCCTGGTCCGGGTCCAGCCCCAAGTCGGCGGCGATGGCGGCGGGTTCGAGCCGGTGGTGTTCCAGTACCCAGGAGTAGACCGCCACGTCGACCTGATCGGGCTCCGTTCCACCCGCCCGATCGTCCGGTTCGCCGGAAACATCCATGTACATCCCCCAGTCACTTTGCTGCCACCCAGCTTGGTGAGGTGGTCGACCCGTAGGCGCGTGATCATCTCGGCGACATGCTAGATCACAGGCCGGGACCCGCTCGGCGATCAGTTGAGGTCCCTCCAGGAGGACTCCATGAAGCGTTTCATCACCGCCGCCGTACTGCTCACGGCACTTCTCGGGATCAGCGCCCCCGCCGCGCTCGCCGTTCCGCAGGACCACGCGACGGCGGCCCGCAACGTTCACGCGGACGACACCTCGTGGGGCGGCGCGTGCACGACCCCCGGCTGCCAGCCCATCTACTGAGCGGTCGCCATGACCACCGCTCCCGTTCGACGTTCCCTCAGCCAGGAGAGTGCCCCGATGTCCCGACCCGCCACCGCCGCCCCCGCCCTGAGCCGCCGGGAGGTGGAGGTGCTGGAGCTGCTGGCCCGGGGAGCCACCTACGACACCATCGCGCGCCGCCTCCAGCTCAGCCCGCACACCGTCGACACCTACCTCCGACGGATCCGCAGCAAGACCGGCGCCACCACCCGCATGCAGCTGGCCCTGTTCGCCTTCACCCACGGCCACGGCCTCCCCGCCTCGTGACGCGACCCCGGGGCGCAGGTGCGACGTCGGGCCGGGCACGGGCCCGCCCCCGCCGGCGGGTCCCGGCAGGGGCGGAGTCAGGTGCGGAATGGAGCGCGGGACGGTCAGGGCTTGATCGTCCAGCGCTGGTTCCAGTCGTTGGTGCAGGTCCAGACGCCGAGCGCCTTGTTGTCCTCGTCGTAGGTGAGGCAGTCGTCGGTGCTGACGCGGATCTGGTACTCGCCGTCGCCGAACGCGAAGACCTCCCACTTCTGGGCGGCGGAGCCGGTCCAGGGGCGCGCCTCGGCCAGGTAGCTCTTGGTGTTCTCGGTGAGGGCGAGACCGGTGACGGCGTTGGTGATCTTGTAGAGCCCACCGGCGTCCTGGCTGAAGACCCAGCCGGTGGACTTGCCGACAGTACTGGTCGCGGCGGTGACCGGGGTGCCGCTCGCGGAGCCGTTGGCGGCGGGGGCCCGGCCGTTCTTGACGCTCGGGTGCAGCGTGCCGGTCAGCTGGGCGGCGCCCGAGTCGGCGACACCGAACCCCATCCGGATGTGGCCGCCGGGGATGTTGGTCCCGGTGTCGCCGGTCTCGTGCGCGGGGATGCCAGGGGTCCCCGGGCTGCTGATGGGGATCGCGGGGACGGTGATGATCTGGCCGCCGATCGGCACCTGGGGCGTCGAGGGGGTTCCGGGCGGCGGGGTGGAGCCGCTGGAGGAACCTGGCACCACCCGGGCCGGGAAGTGGATGAGCCGGCCCCCGCGGCCGCTGGTGTCCGAGTCATGGCCGATGAAGGCCCAGTTCATGAAGCCGCCGTCACCGTAGTTGACGAAGGTCGATTCGCCCGCGAAGACCCAGACCTTGAAGTCGTCGTACCCCTGCGGCCCGCCCTCCTTGTCGTGGTGCTCCAGCTTGACGTCGTCCTCGAACATCACCCCCCGCATGTTCGCCGAGTAGTCGTTCTTGAACCACTTGGTGTCGAAGGCGTCCGTCCCGTCGTACTTGAAGACGAGGACGTTGTAGCCGGGCGCGGCACTGCTCAGCTTCGAGACCAGGGCCTGGGTGAACTGGGCGTTCTCCATCTTCGCCTGGTTGGCCGCACCGAGGACGAACTTGACGGTGTCGGCGACGGCGCCGATCAGGGCGCTGGTGCAGTTGCCGCCCCCGACGCCGTCCTTGCCGGCGCAGTCGGCCGCGGCGGCCGGGGTCGGGGCCGCGACCAGCGCCGTACCGGCCCCGGCGAGGAGGCTGGCGGCCAGGGCGGTGGCGGTGGCGGACTTCTTCAGGCGGGCGCTAACGGCGCTCATGATGGGCTGCTTTCGGGCGGGTTCGGAGGAAGCGTCAGGCGGACCGGCACAACGCGGTACGGGTGCGGGCGGCCAGGGGGGCGTCACCGCCACCACCTGTCCGGTCCGCCTTCCTGCCGGCGTTCCGTTCGGTGAGGTAGATCCTGCCGAGCCGCGATGGTCACGGAAAGTCACGAAGACCCGGTGCCGGAACGGCGGTACCTGGGTCACGTGACACGCGCCGCGGCCGGGACTCCGCACCGCCGGGCCGCCCTCCACCGGCCCCTCTTCTCCCGTGCTACCGCACCGAGTTGAGCCGGCCCTTCCCCCACGGGTGCCCGGTGACCAGGCCGGACCCGGGCACCCGTCAGCTCGCGGCGTCGCCCTCGGCGGCCGCCCGGGTGAGGGAGTCCGCCACCGTCGCGCAGGCCAGCCGGGCCACGGAGCGCAGCTCGGCGTCCGGGGTGCCGGCCCGGCTCAGGACGGCCAGTGACTGGTTGACGGCGACGACGAAGGCGGCGAGCTCGTCGAGCGTCCGGGCGTCGGCCGGGGAGTCCGCCAGCGCGGCGCGGACCCGTCGGCGCTGCAGGTCGAGGAGGCCGCGCACCCGCGCGCCGCTCTCCTCCGTCAGCGTCGGCGACTGCGCGGCGGACTGGGCGACGAGGCACCCGGCGGGAACCGACGGGTCGGCGATGCGCTCCAGGACGACGTCGAAGAACGCCTCGACGGCGCGCACCGGGTCACCGGGGTGAGCGGCGAACGCCTGCTCGTACCGGGCGCCGTAGACCGCCGCGTAGCGGTCGAGGCACCGGTGGAACAGGGCGTCCTTGCTGCCGAAGGTGCCGTAGAGGGAGCCCCGGCCGAGGCCGGTGGCGGCGCCGAGGGCGTCCAGCGAGGCGTCCGCGTACCCGCGCTGCCAGAACACCCGCATGGCCCGGTCGAGGGCCTCCCCGACGTCGAACTGCTTCCGGCCGGACACCGCACAAACCTCCCGTTTCACCCGTCTGCCATGAGCCTACCCGCATCCTGGACCGATCGGTCAAACAATCTTTGACCGATCGGTCCAAGATGGCTACCGTGACGGCCAGTGGCCAGATCAGCCGGCACCGCGAAAGGAAAGATCATGAGCCAGTCACCCACGCCCGAAGGCCCCGGCTCCGTCGCCGGGGCACCGAACCTC
>NZ_LFVW01000282.1:0-3720 GCF_001182915.1 Kitasatospora sp. MY 5-36 | reverse complement strand
CCGTCCCCGGCGGTGAGGGCCCGCCGCTGCTGCTGCTCGCCGGCTGGCCGCAGACCTGGTACGCCTGGCGCCTCCTGATGCCCGCGCTGGCACGGGACTTCCAGGTCGTCGCCGTCGATCCGCGCGGCGTCGGGCTGTCCGACAAGCCCCTGGACGGGTACGACACCGGCACGCTCGCCCGCGACCTGGTGGCGCTCATGGACGCGCTCGGGCACCACCGGTTCGCCATGGTCGGACACGACGTCGGCATGTGGACCGGCTACGCCCTGGCCGCGGACCACCCCGACCGGCTCGAACGCCTGGCCGTCGCCGAGGCCGCGATCCCCGGGCTCTCCCCCACGCCGCCGCTCTTCGGCAGCCAGGAGGCCAACGACCGGCTCTGGCACTTCGCCTTCAACCGCCTCGCCGGCGTCAACGAGCAACTGGTCGCCGGGCGGGAGCACCTCTACTTCGGCCACCAGTTCGCCACGAAGTCCGCGAAGCCCCTGCCCGACCACGCCGTCCGGCACTACGTCGACATCCTCGCCGCCGATCCGCAGGCGCTGCGCTGCAGCTTCGAGTTCTACCGGGCACTGGACACCACCATCGCCCAGAACCGGCAGCGCGCGGCCCGACGGCTCTCCCTCCCCGTCCTGGCGATCGGCGGAGCGGCGAACCTCGGCGCCTCGGTCGGCGCGACGATGCGGCTGGCCGCCGACGACGTGGAGACCCTGGTCCTCCCCGAGTGCGGCCACTACCCCGCCGAGGAGTCCCCGGAGGCGATGCTCTCCGCCCTGACGGCGTTCCTGGCGCCGTACCGCACCGGGCGGACCGTCTCGGGCTGAGACCGTCCACACCCACCCGCCCCGCGCGTCGCGGCAGACAAATGTTGAGTATTCAACTATGCTGCTGACAGCGGCGCCGGCCACCAGCGGTCGTCCGCCGAGGCGACCCGCCGCACCCGAGGAGGAACCGTGGAGCAGACCGTCACCGACAACACCGAGAAGTCCCGCTTCGAGATCCACGACGGCGGCGAACTCGCCGGCTTCGCCGAGTACCACCGCTCCGGCGACGAGATCGCCTTCATCCACACCGAGATCGACCCCCGCTTCGAGGGCCGAGGCCTCGCCGGCCGACTGGCCCGCGCCGCCCTGGACACGGCCCGCGACCAGCACCTCGCCGTCCTCCCCTACTGCCCCTTCATCCGCGGCTGGATCACCAAGCACCCCGAGTACGCCGACCTGGTCCCCGCCACCCACAGGGCCCGCTTCGGCCTCTGAGCAGCCGCGTACCTCGCCGTCCGGGCCGCCGCGGGAGGGCCCGGACGACTTCGGTCAAGATCCCGAACCCTTGTTCCACCGTTCGGTAAAGACACTGGATCACCGGACGCGTGCCGCCCTACGGTGGCGGCATGAGTGATCACTCCGAAGCACCCGTCGCACCCGTCCAGGCCTTTGAACCCCCGTACTACGTGGCCGTCTTCACCACGCTCCGGACGCAGGACCAGAGCGACTACAGCGAGACCAACGCCCGCATGGAAGAGCTGGTGAACGACATCCCCGGGTACCTGGGGATGGACCACGCGCAGACGCCCGGCGGACTGGGCATCACCGTCGGGTACTTCCGCGACGCCGACGCCCTCACTCAGTGGCGGACCAACGCCGAGCACCGCGCCGCGCAGAAGCGCGGGCGGGCCGACTGGTACGAGAGCTACACACTGCACGTGGCGAAGGTGGAGCGCAGCCACGGGTTCGTGCGGGCGTAGCTCCCGGGTGAGAGCAGAGCGGGGCGGGCGCCGCAGTGAGCAGCGCCCGCCCCGGCCGGCCATCAGGCGTCGGGCCTCAGGCCTCGACCTCAGGCGCGGCAGGTCCCGGTGGACCAGTCGACGGTCGCGGCGGCCTGCGAGTACTTCCACTCGGGGCCGAGCAGGTCGCGGTCGAGCTGTGCGGCCGCGTTGCGGTTCTCGACGATGTAGCCGAAGTCCTGCAGCCAGGCCGGGTACAGGTTCTTCGAGCCGATGTAGAACGCCGAGTCGTCGACCGCGACCAGCTTGTGGTGCAGCGCGTACGGGTGCCCGTCGGCCCAGGCGGCGGTGGGGGCCGCACGGAAGGAGGCGAGCTGGAGGTTGCCGCAGAGGGCCGCGTCGGCCTTGCCCCGGTCGCCGGTGAGCGCGGTGAGCCGGGCCTTCAGGACGTCGCTGATCTCGGCGAGGGACTTCATCTGCGAGTAGCCCCCGCTGCCCACGGTGCCCCGGTTGGCCGGGTCGCTGACCACGATCCGCACCTTGACCCCGGCGGCCAGCTTGGCGGCCAGCGTGTCGTAGAGCCGGGAGTCGTAGTGCGAGATCGGCGGGCAGGTGCCGTTCAGGTCCTGCTGGGAGATCTCGATGTGCCGCTGGGCGCTGCCGACCAGGGCGCGCAGGGCGTTCTCCTCGGGGTTGACGGTCTCGTAGTCGCGGTCGGCGTTGGTGTTGTCGTGCAGGGTCAGCGGGCCGCACTTGGCGTCCGCCGCCCCGGGGACGGGACCGGGCCGGTACCCGGAGGAGGGGTCCGCGTCCTTGATGCCGACGCCGAGGCCGCCGACGGCTATCACCGGGACGTTCCCGGCGGCGGGGGCGGACGGGTTGAGCTCGCGTTCGATGGACGGGCGGCAGGCGCCGCCGTCCGAGGAGGCGAACCACGCGTTGTCGAGGAGGCCGGTCCGGCCGCAGGTCCACTCCCAGAGGGTGTCCAGGTAGCGGCCGGCGGAGGTCGCGGCGGGGCCGGTGAGCGCGAGGTCGACGTCCGAGACGGGGTGCGAGGTGTCGAGGTAGTCCTTGCTCCAGCCGTTGATGCCGCCGGTGAGGACGGTGCGTCCGTCGACCACCAGGAGCTTGGAGTGGTTCCAGGAGAAGGCGGTGCGCGAGGAGGTCATCGAGGCGATGTTGAGGCTGACCGACGGGGCGGCCGGTCCGAGCTTCGCGACCAGGTCGTCCCGGTACCGCGACGGCAGCACGTTGGCGTTGTACAGCGGCGCCGCACCGACCAGGATGCGCACCACCGGGCGGTGCCCGGCAGCGACCGAGGCCTTGAGCCCGGCGACCAGGGCGTCCTCGAACCCGCCGTCGGGGAACGGCGCGAGGCTGGAGACGTCGACGGTCCGGGTGGCGGCGGAGACGTCGGCGGTCATCTTCGCGAGCAGCGCGCGGGTGCCGGGCCGGTCGGCGCAGGTGGCGTCGCCCCAGCAACCGGGCGTCTGGAACAGCCAGTTCGCGGGGCCGCCGGCCTGGTCGGCGCCGGCCAGGGCGTTGCCGTCGGTGCGCTGCCAGACGGTGCCCTCCAGGCCGGGCGACACCTGGCGCAGCACCTGCTCGACGGCGTCGATGTGGGTGGTGTCCGCGCCCTGTGCGGGGGCGGGGGCGGCGTGGGACGGCGCGGCCGACAGGACGGTGATCAGGGTGCTGGCCGCGACGGCGGCGAGGGCGCCGCGCAGGGCGCGGCGGGGTCGGCGGGAGCCGGGTCGGTACACGTGAGGATCCTTCAGAACGTGGCAGGCGTCGTGCTGTTCGCCTACGAGACACCCAGAGACTACCTGCTGGTAACACCCCATCAAACTTGCGCATGACAAGAGCACGAGCAGGCCCGACCGGCCCCGGCGAGCCCCGGCCCCTGGCTGCCCATCCGGTCAGCGGGTGACGGCGACGCCCCGCTTCCCGCTCGCCGCGACCGTGGCCGCGGCCGCCGCCCCCGGCACCCCGCGCCA
>NZ_LFVW01000281.1:0-14089 GCF_001182915.1 Kitasatospora sp. MY 5-36 | reverse complement strand
GGCTGAGGCGCGGCGGGGGCCGGGGCCCGGCCGCCGGTTGAGCCAGTGCCCCCGGTTGACCCGGAGCCGCCGGTCGCACCGGAGCCGCTGCCGCCCGTCGTACCGGATCCGCCCGTCGTACCGGAACCGCCCGCCGCTCCGCCGGAACCACCCGTCGTGCCCTGGCCCGGGTCGGCCGGCTGCCCGCCCGGGCTGGAGTTGTGGGCCCGGACGCTGTCCGGCGAGATCGTCGGACGACCTTCGGTGCCCTCGACGTTGGTGCCGCCGAAGATCCACAGGTCGACGCTGCCGGGCTTCGGCTGGTAGAGCATCGCGCCGAGCTGGCTGTAGGACCACTCGTTCTGGCCCGGATCGGCGTGCCAGTACGACCAGTACGCGGTGGCCGGGGGCGTCAGGACGCACTTCTCCTGGTCCGGCGTCGGGTACTGCTTGCCGCCCTGGAAGCCGCTGTAGCCGATCCGGCAGATGAAGGCCGGTCCGTCGTGCCCGGTGCCGGTGGTCTTCCAGCCGCCCTGGTTGAGCAGGGTGAACCCGGTGGTGGGCGTGGTGCCGCAGGAGCGCAGCAGCGGGCCGCCCCACTTGCCGAAGTCCACGGCGAGTACGGCACCGGAGGTGGTGGTGCACTGCTCGATCGGCAACGGGGTCGCGGCGGCCGGGGTGGTGCCCGCGGCGACGCCGCCGAAGGCGAGGGCGAGGGTCAGCGACGCCGCCCCGGACAGCCGGGCGAGGCGCGTGCCGAGTCCCCGGCTCACCGGTGACGCCCCGGGGCGGCCGCGGTGCGGCGACGGGCGACGAGGACGGCCCCGGCGCCGAGCGCGGTCAGCGCGCCGGCTCCCGCCGTCAGTGCCAGTGCCTGGCTTCCGGTACTGGCCAGGCCGCCTGAACCGGTCCGCACCGTCACGCCCTCTGCCCCGGCGGCACTGTCACCCTTCGGGGTGTCGATGCCGCCGGACGAAGGGGTGTCGGTGGCCGGGATCGGCGCGGTCGTCGTGGGCGAGCCCGCCGGGGTGCCGGTCGGCGTCCCGGTGGGACTGACCGTCGGGGTGGGCGTTCCCGTCGGGGTGGTGGTCGGAGTCCCGGTGGGAGTCGGCGTCGGCGTGCCCGCGAGGTCGCGGGACAGCGTCCCGAAGGAGATGCCGGTGGCACCGCCCAGCACCTGCGTGGACGCGCGGACGTCCGAACCCCGCTGCCCGGCCGCCGCGACGTTGAACCCGCCGTCGCCGTTCTGCTGCCCGGCGAGGAAGTCGAGCGCCTTGGCGATCTGTCCACCGGCGGCGGCCTGGCGCAGCGTCATGCCCTGGACGGCCAGCGCGGCCGAGTTGGTGGAGTCGCCGGAAGCGCCGGGGAAGCCGCCGTCGGGCAGCTGCCGCGCGGCGAGCCAGCCGAGCCCCTGGTCGACCGCCTGGGCGGCCTCGTCCCCGGGGACGAGGGCGAGGGCCATGGCGGCCATCGCCGTGCTGTCCACGTCGGAGTCGCCGGTGGCGGGGATCAGGCTCGGCCAGGAGCCGTCCGGGTGCTGGAGGCCCTTCAGGTAGGCGATCGCGGGGGCGGCGCTGGTGGACTCCCCGGCCCGGAGCTGGGCCATGACGGCGAGCGCCTGGGAGAAGACGGAGGTGGCGTAGGCGTAGTTGCCCGGGGCGGCGCAGCCGGTGGTCGCGTCGGCCTTGGCGCACACCAGCGCGGCGAGGGCGGCGATCAGGTCGTGGCCGCCGAAGTCCCGCGGGTTGCGGCCGACGGCCTCGGCGAGCAGCGCCTCCTTGCCGATGGACCCGCCGCCGGCGTACTCGGTGCCGATCGCGGTCCAGTCGTTGACGGTGCGCTCGCTCGCGTCCTTGCCCTGCTGGTCGAGGAAGTCGACGATCCGGCGCAGTGCGGCGTCGTCGGTGCCGGTCGCGGCGAGGGCGTAGGCCCCGTCGATGGTCAGGCCGAAGTCGGCGAAGGCCGGGAAGCCCTCGTAGTAGTGGCCGTCGATCAGCCGGGCCGGGTCGGTGAGGTAGGCGCTCCCCCTGGCCGCGTCGGGTTTCCTCCCCTCGGGCGCGCTCAGGGCCACCGCGGGCGAGGGCGACGCCGACGGGGAGGCGGAGGGCGAGGGGCCGCCGTTCCTGGCGCGGACGGAGTCCGGGGTGAAGTTCGGCGCCCCGCTGGTTCCGCCGACGTCCGTACCGCCGTAGACCCAGGCCTCGACCTCGCCGGGCTTGGGCTTCTGCGTGCCGGCCCCGAACCGGCTGTAGGACCAGGCCTGTTGGCCGGGTTCGGCAATCCAGTACGACCAGTACGCGGTGGCCTGCGGGGTGTTGACGCACGGCTCCTCGGCCGGTGTCGGGTACTGGGCGCCGCCGTTGAAGGTCCCGGTCCCGAGCCGGCAGATGAAGGCCGGTCCGTCGTGCTCGGTGCCGGTCGTGGTGAAGCCGGCGTTGTGCAGCAGGTTCATGCCCGTCGTGGGGTGGGCGTCGCAGCCCCGGACGACGCCGCCGCCCCAGTGGGTGAAGTCGACGGCGACGATCGCCCCCGTCGTCGCCGTGCACTGCTCGATCGGGTCGGCCGAGGCGGTACCCGGGTACCCGAGCAGGACCGTGCCGCAGGCGGCGACGGCGACGGTGCCGGCGACCACCAGCGAGGCGAGGTCCCGGTTCCTGTGACGTGTGCGATTGCTGCTGACCCTCACGACGACTCCCTGGTCGGTCGACACGCGAGGCGACGGCGCAGCCGACGGTCGCCCGCGGGCACGGGGCCGTCGAAACCGCGTCGTAGTCCGCGACGACGCAAGTGCTCTGTGAACAGACCCCCGGTCCAGGCATTCCGGCTCCCCCACCCTCAGGTGGGTCCACGGTTGCGGGTCAGCGCCGGAGTTGGACCGGCTTCCCCTGAATGCCGAGGGCAAAAAATCGGTTCATCAGACCACGCTGACCGACGGAGAGTCAACGGGGCGTCAGGTCGATCACATCACCTCGTCGGGCGATGGACCTGTGCGGTAGCGTCCGCGGTGGCCGAGCGGGGGAACCCGGTGCGAACCCGGGGCTGACGCGCAGCGGTGTGGGGCGGTGACCGTACCGTCCCGAGCCCGAATGCCCGCCCGGCCACTGCGGAACTGAGCCGGTGTCCCGGCCGGCCGATCGTCACTGCCCGGCGGACAGCTCCCAGTCCAGCGCCCACGCCCGCACCGAGCCGTCCGCACAGCCGAAGAGCAGCAGGCTGTCGTCCGCGGTGGCGGTGAGACTCCACACCTGGCCGCCACCTCCTTCCAGCTCGCGCAGGCAGCGGCCGGTGTCGGCGTCCCAGATCCGCACCGTGCCGAGCCGGTGGCCTGTGTAGGCGAACCGGCCGCCGGCGGAGAGGTGAAGGACCGACAGCTCATCCGGCCCGGTACCGGCGTCCCACGGCAGGACCTCGAAGTCGAAGGCGCGGAGGAATTGCCCGGTGCCGGCGTCCCACAGCCGCAGCGAGCGGTCGCCGTACGCGCTGCCGGACAGCAGCCGGTGGCCGTCTGCGTCGAACGAGAGCCAGCCGCACGCCGGATGACTCAGCGCCAGCGGCGGAGCGCCGAGCCGGGCGTGCAGCTGGATCTCGCCGAACAGCGCCACGCTCGCTGCCCGGGTGCCATCCGCGCTCATCGCGGCGGCGGTGGTCGGCCGCTCGCCGTCGCCGGTGAGCACCCGCACGCAGCGGCCGCTGTCCAGGTCCCACAGCCGCAGCGCGCCGTCCCGGCCGATCACCAGGGCCTGCCGGGCATCGGCGGTGAACAGGACCGAGTTCCCGAGCATGCCCTCCTCACCGCTCTCGGCACGGCCGTCGGGCCCACGGGCGTCGACCCGGCCGAGCGGTCGGCCGCCGGGCAGCTCCCAGCTCTGCAGCACCGCGTCCCCGCCGGCCACCGCACGCAGGCCGTCGGCGCTCAGGCCGACCGATCCGACCCGGGGCTTGTCGAGCGCGCGCAGCGGGGTGCCGTCGGTCGGATTCCACAGCCCGACCCGGCGGTCACCGCCGATCGCCGCGGTACGCCCGTCCGCCGACACGGCGAGCGAGGACACGTGGCCCTGCCCGCCGAGGGTGTGCACCGGCCACGCCCCGCGCAGCCCGGTACGGCGGACGGATCTCCCCAGCCGCCGCCACGCGGCCAGCACCTCCAGCGCACGCTCATAGCCGGGCGTCGAGCGGGCCCGGGTGAGCAGGTCGAGCGCGGCGGCGTGCTGCCGAGACCCGAGCGCCTGCTCGGCCTCGGCGAGCAGGGCCCCGACCTGCCCGCCGGCCCGCTCGATCTCCTGGTGGCGGCGAGGCCGACTGAGCTGCATGCTCGCCCGGAACCGGCGCTCCGGGGTGATCCGCCACCAGCGCGCGGTGTTGTCCTGCCCAGCAGACACCGCCCAGTCGGCGTCCCCGCCCATCATCACGGCGGCGACCGGCTGGCTGTGTTCGCGGAAGGTGCGCACGCAGCGGTACAGGGCCAGGTCCCAGAGCCGCACCGCGCCGTCCTCGCCGCCGGTGACGGCGTACCGGGAGTCGCCGCTCAGCACCAGCGAGCGGACCTCGCCGATCGGCGAGGTCACGGTGCGCACCGCGCGGCCGCTGCGCAGGTCCCACAGCCGGATCGTCAGGCCGGGCGAGGCGGTCGCCGCAATGCGGCCCTCGGGCTCCAGCCAGATCGCGGTGGGACCGCGGCCCGGCATCGTCATCGTCTGCCGCAGCTCTCCGGTGTTCAGGTCCCACAGCTGGAGGGTGCCGCGCGCGTGGCTGCTGACCAGGGCGAGACCGCCGTCGTGGCTCAGTTCGACCCGGTGGGAGTCCTCGGCCCGGTCCGTGACGGGTCCGAGCCGCAACCGCTGCCGGCCGCTCGGGAAGTCCCAGACCAGCAGCCGTCCCTCCACCACGGCGACGGCGGTCCGCGCCCGGTTGTCGATCCGCAGGGCCTGCACCCGGAACAGCTCGCGGCGGCCGGGCGGGGTGAAGGCCAGCAGGCAGCGCTCGCGCGCCAGGTCCCAGAACCGGACCTCGTTGTCCGGGCCGACCGAGACCGCGTACCGGCCGTCGGAGACGTCGAGGCTGCTCACCCAGGACTCCAGGCCGCCGACGGTGCGCAGCAGCTCGCCGCGCCGCAGGTCCCACAGCTTCAGCCCGCGGTCCTTGTCGCCGTGGCCGCCGTAGCCGGTGACCGCGTACCGCCCGTCGGGGGTGATCCGGGCGGCGAGCCGCGCGGGGCCGTCGAACAGCTGGTACCAGCGGGCGGTGAAGGCCGGGGCCGCCCGGTTGTCGGGGACGCTTGAGAGGTCGAGACGTTCCACGGCGGCGCGCCGCTCGGGGTCGTCGCCGCACTCCGCGGTGATCCCGGCGAGCAGCTCGCGGGCGGCCTCCAGGTCGCCGCGTTCCAGGTGGACCTCGGTCAGCCGGTGGCGGGACTGCCAGGAGTCGCCGTGCACGAGCCGCAGCTGCTCCAGGTCGGCGACCAGGGTGTCGTCAGTGGTCTCGCCGCGCCGCCAGCGCAGCAGGCCGCCGTTGTAGGCGGCGTCCAGGTGGCGCGGGTCCGCTTCCAGAGCGTCGGCGAAGGCGCGCTGCGCGCCGGGGATGTCCTCGAGGTCGAAGAGCGACAGGCCGCGGTTGTTCAGCTCGTCGGCGCGCAGCCCGACCGCGCTCGGCACCGGGCGCGCGTACCGGGTCCCGGTGGCCCGGTGGTAGTGCTCGGCGAGCTCGGCGGCGACCTCGGCCATCGAGGCGGGTCGCTGGGCGGGGTCGTGGCGCAGGCAGCGCTCCAGCAGCTCGGCGACGCCGGGCGGGATCGGCGGGCGGCCGTCGCGGCCCCGGGTCCCGCGGAAGACCGCGAGGGTCTCGCTCGCGAGTGGTCCGACGTACCAGGCCACGCCGCCGGTGAACATCTCCAGCACCGAGACGGCGAAGCTGTACAGGTCGCTTCGTCGGCCGAGCTGCCGCTGCCCGTACTGCTCGGGCGAGGCGTACACCCTGGTCATCCCGCCGGCGGCGACCAGGACGGTGGCGTCGGCGCCGGGCCGATCGCCTGCGCCGCCGGGCCACGCGGCGAGCTGCCCGGCCCGGGCCAGGCCGAAGTCGGTGATCCGGGCGGTACCGTCCCGGTCCAGCAGGATGTTGCCCGGCTTCACGTCCTGGTGGACCACGCCCTGCTGGTGGGCGTGGTCCAGACCCCGGGCGGCCTGGACCGCCAGGTCCAGGATCCGGGCGAGGGCTTGTTCCGGGCCGCCCGCGTACAGCCGGCCACTGTGGATCAACTCGCTCAGGCTGCCGCCGTCCAGGTACTCGGCGAACACCCGGGGCGTCCCGCCGATCTCCCGTACGTAGTGGCAGGCACAGACGTGCGGGTGCATGCCGAGGCCGACCCAGGTCTGCGCCTCGGCGACGAACAGCTCCCGCTCCCGCGCGGACCGGAACAGTTCCGGCCGGGGGGACTTCACCGCCAGGTCGGTCCCCCACCCCAGGTGCCAGACCCGGTACACCAGGCCCATCCCGCCGGCCTCGTGCACCTGGTCGACCCGGTACAGCCCCTCGATCACATCGCCGACCTTCCAGGCCGACGCCGCCCCATTCCGATCGCTCATACCGACGAGTATGCGATCTGACGCCGTGTCATGACAGGCCGCCCCGGGGCCGCCTGGGCCTTCGTCGTGATGTCGGGTCAACCGCGCACGCCGAGCGCGAAGCCGTACCCGCGGGGCCAGGCCGGCACGCCGAGAGGTCGGTCCGCGGGGCCGGCGGCGGAAGTGGACCACCACGTCGGCGTGATCTGGATGCCGACGGCCGGCCCGGCCGGGACGAGAACACCGAAATCCATGACGATGGACCGGATCCTCAGGGAGGACCGCGAGTGGGCGCGGCCGTCGAATGACAGTACGTTCGACGGGCGTCGGCGGGCTGTTCACCGCGACGCGCGTGCCCGACGGCGACGACCCCGCATGGCTGACCACCGCGGGCACCATGGTCGACAGCCTGTTCTTCACGGCCGCCGCGGTGGCAACCGTACGGCTGGTCGGACACCTCGACCGGCGGCGCCGAGCGTCCCGCGGCGCCTGATCCCCTGGCACCGGCGCCCCGGCCCCTTCCGGAGAAGGGTCCGGGGCACCGGTGAGCCCGCGCGGGTCAGGGCGCGGTGGTGCCCGGCTGTGCGCCGGCGCCGAAGGACCAGCCCTCGACGTCGCCGGGGGCCGGGTCGTAGCTGCCCGCGCCCAGGGTGCTGTACGACCAGGGGCCGCCGTGCTGGGCGTGCCAGTACGACCAGTAGGCGCTGCCGGTCGGGTTAGTGCAGGTCGTCGGCAGGGCGTTGATGGTGCAGACGAAGCCCGGGTAGCGCGGGTGGAAGGCGTACGAGAATCCGGCGCCGGTGAGCGCGGCCAGGCCGCTGGCCGGGTCGCCGGGCGCGCAGCCGGTCTGGATGCCGCCGCCGACGGCGGTGAAGTCGACCACGACGGTGACGCCGGTGGTGCCGCCGCAGGCGGCCGCCCGCGCCTGCGGGGCCTGGACGGCGCAGACGCCGAGCAGTCCGGCGGTGAGGGCCGCCGCGGCGGCGATCGACCCGAGCGTACGGCGGGCCGGGCGGACCGGGGTGGGGGTGTCGCTCATCGGTGAACTCCTCGCGGTGTCAGCGTGGTTCAGCGCGTGGCCGGGGCCGGCGGGCAGGCCTGGGTCGGGGCGTCGGGGGCGGCCCCGGAGGCGGAGAGCGTGGACAGCGGGGTGCCCGCGAGGCCGAGGACGGCCTGCGCCGTGGCCCGGGCGCCGGTGCCCGCGTTGAAGCCGGTCGCGTCGTAGGCGACGGCGCCGCGGACCGCCGGGTCGGCGGAGCAGCCCTGCTGGAGCTTCACCAGCCGGCCCCAGGCCTTGAGGCCGGGGCCGAGGCGTCCGCCGGAGAGCAGCGCCTGGGTGGCCAGGCCGGTGCTGTTGGCGTTGGAGGCGGTCGCCCCGGCGGCCGCGAACCCGCCGTCGGCGTTCTGGTGGTCGGTGAGCCAGCCCAGGCCCGTGTTCGCCTTGGCGGCGCGCCCGGTGGCGGCGAGGGCCTGGACGGCGAGCGCGGTGGCGTCGGCGTCGCTGGTGCAGGCGGCCTGGCCGAAGGAGAGCGGGAAGCCGCCGTCCGCGCACTGGCTGTTCGCCAGGAAGTCCACGGCCGCCGCCGGGGCGTCACCGGGCGTGCGGTGCAGGGCGATCACGGCGAGGGACTGGCCGAAGGCGTTGCTGTAGTCGCCCCACTGGGAGCGGTCGGAGAACCGGCCCTCGGCGGTCTGCAGCGAACGCAGGCGGGCCGGCAGGTCGACGCCGCCGAAGGCCGCCGGGTCCCCGCCGCGGACCTCGACGGCGAGCAGCAGCTTGGCGGTCGCGCCCGCGTAGGCCTCGGTGGTGCCGTCGCCGAGGTAGCCGCCGATGATCTCGGGCTTCGCCAGCCAGGCGGTGGCCTTCGCGGCGGCCTCGTCGGAGCCGCGCGAGGCGGCGAAGGCCAGTACGGCGTCGATGGTGAGGCCCTGGTCGGGGTAGGCGGTCCCGTTGAAGACGGACTCGAAGTGGTCGCCGTCGACGAGTTGGCGGGCCAGCCAGCCGCCCGCGGCGGCGTCGGGACGGACCGTCGGGGACGAGGTCGCGGCGGCGGTCGCGTTCACGGGCGCGGCGTGGGCGGCGGTGACCGCCGGGAGTGCGGTGGCGAGCGCCACGGCGGGTATCGCGAGCAGACCGAGGGTGCGGCGGAGCGTGGGCATGGTGGCCTTTCCGGGCCCGCGCGCAGGGGCCCGGAGGGCGGCGGCGACAGCCGGGGCGGCCCTCGGGGCTCCGGCCCGCGGACCACGACGGGAGGAGGGACGACACGCCTCCGCCGACGGGTACTCGGGCTCGCCTCCGACCAGGAGCCGGCGGCCTACCGTTGCGGGCCAGCGCCGGATTCGAACCGGACTTCCCCCAGCGGCGGAGTCACAACATGACGGCCCATCATGGCGATACGGAAAAGATCCGGTCAAGGGTTCGAACGTGACATCACGGTGGCCGCCGCCCGACATCGGGACGCGCCCCTCCCGGCCGCCGACGCGACCAGGGCGTCCCGGACGGCAGAATGCCTCCCATGCGGCACATCTTCGTCATCGGCATCGGCGCGGGCGACCCCGACCACCTCACCCTGCAGGCGGTCAAGGCGCTCGCCCGCACGGACGTCTTCTTCATCCTCGACAAGAACGAGGACCGGCAGGACCTGATCCGGCTGCGCCGCCGGATGCTGGCCGAGCACGGCCGGCCAGGCCACCGGGTGGTCGAGGCGC
The DNA here is from genome assembly GCF_001182915.1 of Kitasatospora sp. MY 5-36. Taxonomy (NCBI): domain Bacteria; kingdom Bacillati; phylum Actinomycetota; class Actinomycetes; order Kitasatosporales; family Streptomycetaceae; genus Kitasatospora; species Kitasatospora sp. MY 5-36. The sequence continues at coordinate 4,841 of NZ_LFVW01000281.1, read as the reverse complement.
CGGACGCGGAGCGGGACCGGACCACCCCCGCGTACGCGGCCGCCGTGGACGACTGGCGCGTCCGCCGGGCCGACCTGGTCGAGCAGTTGCTCTCCGAGCACCTCGGCGAGGGCGAGACGGGCGCGTTCCTGGTCTGGGGGGATCCGAGCCTCTACGACAGCGTCATCGCCGTGGTGGACGACGTCCTGGCCCGCGGCGCCGTCGGCTTCGACTACGAGGTGGTCCCGGGCATCAGCAGCGTCTCCGCGCTCGCCGCCCGCCACCGCAGCACGCTGACCCGGGTCGGCCGCCCGGTGCAGATCACCACCGGCCGCCGACTGGCCGAGGGCTTCCCCGAGGACGTGGACGACGTCGTGGTGATGCTCGACGGCCGCGCCGCCTTCACCGGGATCGACCCGGAGGGGCTGGAGATCCGTTACGGCGCGTACCTCGGCACCCCCGACGAGATCCTCGTCGCCGGTCCGCTGGCCGAAGCCGCCCCGCGGATCAGCGAGTTGCGCGAGTCGGCCCGCGCGCGCAAGGGCTGGATCATGGACACCTACCTGCTGCGGCGCTCCGAGAGCTGACCGGCGGGCGCCGCCCCGGTTCGACCCCCGGCCGACACTCGGACACCGCCCTCGCGCCCGGCCGTCACTCCACCCGGCCGGTGCGCTCCCGGACCGGTGCCGGTGCACTGTGGGCCAACTCCGACACCATGCCACTGCCTAACGTTCCGTCATGAGAGCGAACAGGACAGCCTCTTGGGCTCGTCCGGCTCGACCGCGCCGCGCCGCCGCCCGCTCCGGGCGGCGGCCCGAACCCATGACTGGAGGCCGTCGAGGTGCCTGCAATGCCGGTCGGCGGGCTGGTCCCCCGCACGGAGAACGTCACCGAACACGCCGCCGACGTCGTCGTCCGCAACGCCCGGATCCACACCGGGGACGCCCGCCGCCCGCAGGCCGGCGCCCTCGCCATCCGGAACGGCCTGATCACGGCCGTCGGGGACGACGCGGACATAGCCCCGGTCGTCGGCCCGTCCACGGTGGTGGTCGACGCGCTCGGCCGCCGCGTGGTGCCCGGCCTCAACGACGCGCACCTGCACGTGATCCGCGGTGGCCTCAACTACGTCCTGGAGCTGCGCTGGGACGGTGTGCGGTCGCTGCGCCAGGGCCTGGCGATGCTGCGGGAGCAGGCCGCCCGGACGCCCCGGGGGCAGTGGGTGCGGGTCGTCGGCGGCTGGTCGGCGGAGCAGTTCGCCGAGCGGCGGCTGCCGACCCCCGCCGAGCTGAACGAGGCGGCGCCGGACACCCCGGTGTTCGTCCTCCACCTCTACCAGTCGGCGGTCCTCAACCGCGCCGCGCTGCGCGCCGTCGGCTACACCCGCGACACCCCGGACCCGAAGGGCGGCCAGATCGTCCGGGGCCGCGGCGGCGAGCCCAACGGCATGCTGCTGGCCGCCCCGAGCGCCCTGGTCCTCTACTCCACGCTCGCCAAGGCCCCGACACTGGAGGGCGAGGAGCGCAGGACGTCCACCCGGCACTTCCTGCGCGAGCTGAACCGCTTCGGACTGACCTCCGCGATCGACGCCGCCGGCGGGTTCCAGAGCTTCCCGGAGAACTACGCCACGGTGACCGAACTCGCCCGCGACGGGCTGCTCTCGCTCCGCATCGCCTACCACCTGTTCCCGCAGACCCCCGGCCAGGAGCTGGACGACCTCACCCGCTGGGTCGAGACGGTCCGGCCCGGGGACGGCGACGAGTGGCTGCGGCTGAACGGCGCCGGCGAGAACCTCACCTGGGCCGCCGCCGACTTCGAGAACTTCGCCGAGCCGCGCCCCGAACTGAACGCCTACGAAGGGGAGTTCGCCAAGGCCGTGCGCCTGCTCACCGAGCACGGCTGGGGCTTCCGGCTGCACGCGACGTACGACGAGACGATCCGGCGCGACCTCGCGGTGTTCGAGGGGCTCGCCGCCGAGGGGCTCTTCCCCGCCGGGAACCGGTGGCTCTTCGACCACGCCGAGACCGTCTCCCCGGACAGCCTGGACCGGATCGCGGCGCTCGGCGGCTCGCTCTCCGTCCAGAACCGGCTGTCCTTCCAGGGCGAGGTGTTCACCCGCCGGTACGGCGCCGCTGCCGCCGCCGAGGCGCCGCCGGTCCGCGCCATGCTGGCGCGCGGCCTGACCGTGGCCGCCGGCACGGACGCCACCCGGGTGTCCTCGTACAACCCCTGGGTCGCCCTGCACTGGCTGGTCTCCGGCCGCACGGTCGGCGGCCTGGCGATCCGGCCCCCGGAGAACCGGGTCGACCGGGCGACCGCGCTCGCGATGTACACCACGGCCGGCGCCGCCCTCACCGGCGAGCAGGACGTCAAGGGCGTGCTGCGGCCGGGCAGTTACGGGGACCTGGCGGTGCTGTCCGAGGACTACTTCACGGTGCCGGAGCCGGAGATCCCGTCCATCGAGTCCGTGCTGACCGTCGTCGGCGGCCGGATCGTCCACGCCGCGGCCGAGTACGAGGGCATGGACGAGGAGCTGCCGCCGGTCAGCCCCGGCTGGAGCCCGGTCGCCCACTTCGGCGGCTACCAGGCCGCCCGCCCCGCCCACGGCGCGGGCGCCCGCCAGGCGGAGCTGCTCGGCGAGGCCGTCGCCGAGTCCGGGCTGCACCACCGCTGGCGGGTCGCGCGCGGCCTGGCCGCCGAGCAGGGAACGCCGTTCGACCCCTGCTTCCTCCTCTGATCCACCTGCCCCGCCTTCACGCGGACCACCGCGCGAAGGGCCCTGTCCCACCGCACCGAAGGGAACCCCGTCATGGTCGACCTCACCCAGGTCAGCGCCACCCCCAGCCCCGACCTGCTCACCCCCGACAACGCCGTGGTGCTGTTCGTGGACCACCAGCCGCAGATGTTCTTCGGCACCGGCAGCGGCGACCGCACCGCGATCGTCAACGCCACCGTCGGCCTCGCCAAGGCCGCCCGGGCCTTCGACGTGCCGACCGTCCTGACCACCGTCGCCGCCGAGTCCTTCTCCGGCCCGCTGCTGCCGCAGCTGGCGGCGGTCTTCCCCAAGGCCGAGGTCCTCGACCGCACCTCGATGAACGCCTGGGAGGACGAGGCGGTCGTCGAGGCGGTCAAGGCCACCGGCCGCGGCAAGGTCGTGATAGCCGGGCTGTGGACCGAGGTCTGCCTGGTCCTTCCCGTGCTGTCCATGATCGACCAGGGCTACGAGGTCTACGTCGTCACCGACGCCTCCGGCGGCGTCTCCCCGCAGGCCCACGAGCACGCCGTCCAGCGGATGACCCAGGCCGGTGCGGTGCCCGTCACCTGGGTGCAGGTCCTGCTCGAACTCCAGCGTGACTGGGCCCGGACGGAGACGTACGGCGTGGTCACGGACATCGTCAAGGAGCACGGCGGCGCGTACGGCCTCGGGATCGTCTACGCCCAGGCCTTCCTCGGCGAGCACGCCGCGGGCTGAGCCGGCACCGCACAAGAAGCACAGGAACCAGGGACCAGGGACCAGGAACAGGACACGATGGATACCGGACTGCTGATCCTCCGCGTGGTGGTGGGCCTGCTCATCGCCGGGCACGGAGTACAGAAGGTGAGCCACCGCCTCGGGGGCCACGGCCTCGCCGGCGGGACGGCGGAGTTCCGCCACGACGGCTTCCGTGGCGGGACGCCCACCGCGCTCGCCGCGGGCGCCGGGCAGATCGGTTCGGGCCTGTTCCTGGCCCTGGGCGCGCTCACCCCGCCGGCGGCCATGGTCGCCATGGGGGTGATGACGGTGGCGATCACCGTCAAACTGCCGCACGGGCTCTGGGTGCAGGACGACGGCTACGAGTACCCGCTGGTCCTGGTCGTCGTCACCGGGGCGCTCGCCCTCACCGGCCCGGGCCGGTGGTCCGTCGACCAGGCCGTCGGCCTGACCGCCTGGCCGCTCTGGATCTCCGCCGCGGCCGTCGTCCTCGGCCCCGCCAGCGGACTGCTCACCCGGGCCGTCCTGCACCGCCCGGCCACCCCCGAAGGAGCCACCGCCCTTGCGCGCCCTGCTGACTGACGCCCTGCGGACGCTCGCCCCGCCGCGCACCGACCGGCACGGACCGCTGCCGCCGCTGATGCTGCTGCTGACGGTGGCCACCGGCGTGGTCGACGCGGTGAGCTACCTCGGCCTCGGGCACGTCTTCGTGGCGAACATGACCGGCAACGTGGTCTTCCTCGGGTTCGCCCTCGCGGGCGCCTCCGGCCTGTCGGCCGCGGCCTCGCTGGTCTCGCTCGCGGCCTTCCTGACCGGCGCGCTCTGCGGCGGACGGCTCGCCGGCCGGTCCGCCGGCCACCGCGGGCGCCTGCTGGCCCTGACGGCCTGCGTCCAGACCGCCCTGACCGCCGGCGCCGCCGTCACCGCCGCGCTCGCGGACGGCGCCGGCGCCCGCTACGCCCTGATCGTCCTGCTGGGCCTGGGCATGGGCCTGCAGAACGCGGTGGCCCGGCGGCTCGCCGTACCCGACCTGACCACCACCGTCCTCACCCTCACCCTGACCGGCCTCGCCTCCGACTCGGCCCCGGCCGGGGGCACCGCGCCGCGGCCGGGGCGCCGGATCCTCTCCGCCCTGGCGATGCTGCTCGGCGGCCTCGCGGGCGCGGTACTGGTCCTGCACGGGCGGACCGCCACGGCCCTCGCCCTGGCCGCCCTGCTGCTCCTGGGCACGGCGCTGGCCGCCCACCGGCTCTCGGCGGCCCACGGGCCCGACGCGCCCTGGGCCGCGCCGGCGGCCTGACCACCGCACCGACACTCCGAGCACCCGCACCGACCACGACCGGGAGGTCACCCCCGTGCAACGCCCCCTGACCCGACGCCTCACCCGACGCCT
>NZ_LFVW01000280.1:0-14197 GCF_001182915.1 Kitasatospora sp. MY 5-36 | reverse complement strand
GCCCCGGCCGGGGGCGCCGGGCGGGGCCGCCAGGTCCCGGTCCAGCTCCACGAAGTGGGCGCCGGGCAGGTGGCCGGCCCGGTACTCCTCGGCCGCGGTCGGGCCGCCCGGCGCGGCACCGACCAGCTGGTAGCGCACGTCCAGCAGCACCGGCGGCAGCGCGGAGGCCAGCGCCTCCCGCAGCCCGGCCGCGGAGATCAGCGGGGAACCGTCGTTGTAGGTGGTGGTCATGGCGGCCATTGTCGCGCAGCGCCGCCCCGGCGGCGGGTGATCGGGATTCCCGCCGTCCCCGGACCCGGCGGAATCCGACGCGAATCCGGCGGGAATCCGCGGGACACGCCCGACCCGTCGCTCTTTGTGGGGTCTTTGCCGGACTTTCCGCGCGGCCCGAGGGTTGGGCGCCCGCCAGGGTGGAAGCATCACCCTCGCGCGCGAGGATTTCCGTGCGCCAACCACCCACGAGGAGGCCCGCATTGCCCGCGGTGGAACTCCGACTGGCCCAGGGCACGCCCTGCTGGGTCAGCCTGCTGACCGACGACCTGCCCGGCGCCCGCGCCTTCTACGGCGCCCTGCTCGGCTGGACGTACACGCCCGGGCCCGGCCAGCTCGGCGACTACGTCCGGGCCGAGCTCGACGGGGCACCGGTGGCCGGCCTCGGCGTCTCCACCGCCACCGGCTTCCCGGTGCAGTGGACCACCTACTTCGCCGTGGACGACGCCGACCGCACCGCCCAACTGGTCCGCGAGTGCGGCGGAACCGTCGCCGTCGGGCCGCTCCAGGCCGAGCGCGCCGGGCGGATGGCCATCGCCGCCGACGTCTCCGGCGCGGTCTTCGGCCTCTGGCAGGGCGAGGAGCACCTCGGCCGGGAGGCCGGCCGCGAACCGGGCGCCCCGGCCTGGGCCGAACTGCTCACCCCCGACGCGGAGGGCGCCGCCGGCTTCTACTCCACCGTCCTCGACCGCCCGGTCCGCTCCGGCCCGGAGGAGACCGCGCTGCTGGTGGACGGGCGGCCGGTCGCCGGCATCCGGCACCGCGCCGAGCTGCGCGGCCACCCGCCGCGCTGGCGCACCCACTTCGTGGTCCGCGACGCCGAACTGACCGCCCGGCACACCCTCGGACTCGGCGGCCGGGTCCTGGTCGAACCGCACGACACCGCCCGCGGCCGCGCCGCCCGGCTGGCCGACCCGCAGGGCGGGCACTTCTCCGTCCTGGAGGTGCTTCCCTAGGGCCCCGGCTCTCAGGCCTGCTGCTCCTCGAAGGGCAGCACGTCCGGGGAGAGCACCGAGGCGTGCGCCGTCGCGGCGGTCAGCCGGCGGCGGTGGTGGCGGCGGCACAGCACCTCGTAGCCGACCTCGTCCCGGTCCACCGAGATGTCGCCGACCACCACCTGGGCGCCCTCTACGACCATCACCCCGCCGACCGTCCGGGCGTTGTGGGTGGCCCGCGCGCCGCACCAGCAGAGCGCCTCGACCTGGAGCACCTCCACCCGGTCGGCCAGCTCGATCAGCCGCTGCGAGCCCGGGAACAGCCGGGTGCGGAAGTCGGTGGTGATCCCGAAGGTGTAGACGTCGATGTCCAGTTCGTCCACCACCCGGGCCAGCTGGTCGACCTGCTCGGCGGCGAAGAACTGGGCCTCGTCGCAGATCAGGTAGTCCACCCGGCCACCGGCCGACAGCCGGTGCACCACGTGCGCGTGGAAGTCGAAGTCGTCCGTCACCTCGACCGCGTCGGCGCGCAGGCCCAGCCGGCTGGAGATCGTCGCCGCACCCGCCCGGTCGTTGCGGGTGAGGATCACGCCCTGCCGGCCGCGCGCGGTGTGGTTGTGGTCCATCTGCAGCGCCAGCGTCGACTTGCCGCAGTCCATCGTGCCCGAGAAGAACACCAGTTCAGCCATGGGTGGAGCAAGGGCCTTTCACATCAAGGGAATTCGGGCGCAGAAGAGCCGATCGAGCGACTCAGCCGCGGACTTCGAGCAGCGGCACGAACTGCTCGACCGGGGTCATCGAACCGTGCAGACCGATCATCGCGGACTCGCCGGGCTCGTTGCGGGAGGCGGTGATCGCGATGTCGTCGCGCGCCGCGGCGACCACGTCGCCGATCCGCGCGTACACCCGCTCGTCCACGGCCGGGCCGAACCAGCCCGCCGCGATCGCCTGGTCCCGGGTGGCCACCCACATCCGGTCGCCCAGCACCTCGCTCCAGACCGCGTGCACGTCGGCCGCGGCCCCCGGCACCGCGTACACGTGCCGGGCCCGGCCCTCGCCGCCGAGCAGGGCGACGCCGGCGCCCAGCTCCCAGTCCTCGTCGAAGTCGATCCGGTCCTCCGGCGCGATGTCGATCATGCCGTGGTCGGCCGTCACGTACATCGCCGAACGCGGCGGCAGCTGCGCGGCCAGCCGGCGGGCCAGCCGGTCCACCGCGTCCAGCGTCATCCGCCACTCGTCCGAGTCCACGCCGAAGCGGTGGCCCGCGCCGTCCAGCTCGCTGACATAGGTGTACACCAGCGCCCGGTCGTGCTCGGCCAGCCAGGAGGCCGCCAGGTCCATCCGCTCCTCGCCCGTGGTGCGGCCGAGGAAGGTGCCGCCGGACAGCGCCACCCTGGTCAGCGGGGTCTGGGCGAACAGCGGGGAGGAGACCTGCGCGGTCGCCACCCCGGCCTGGTGGGTGCGCTCGAAGACCGTCGGGTACGGCTGCCAGGCGTGCGGCTCGGTCGGCGGCTGCCAGCGCAGCTGGTTCATCAGGTAGCCGGCGCCCGGCACCGCCACCGTGTACCCGGCCAGGCCGTGCAGGCCCGGCGGCGTACCGGTGCCGACCGAGGCCAGCGAGGTCGCCGTGGTGGACGGGAAGCCCGCGGTCAGCGGACGGCCGCTGCCCCCCATCGAGCTCCCGGCCAGCGAGGACAGGAACGGCGCGTACTCGGGGTGGCGCAGCAGCAGCTCCCAGCCCAGGCCGTCCACCAGGAACACCACCACCCGGTCCGCCGGGGCGATCGGGAGCGTCGCGGTGAACCCGGGGACGCCCAGCCCCGCCGCCACCGAGGGCAGCAGGTCGCACAGCGAACCACTGCCGTACGGGGGCGCGGGGGCCGTGGCCGGGTCAAGGATCTCGAAGGCGTCGTAGCCGTCGGCAGGAACGAAGGACATGGAACCGGATTCGTAGCGGTGCGGTCGGTCGGAAGCGGCGGAACTCAGACCCGCGGGCCGGTGCTGATCGTCGCGTCGGACAGCGCCCGGGCGAACACCAGCGCCTGGGACACCGTCTCCGGGCCGTCGCCGGCCTCGCTCACCCGCAGGGAGAGGTCGTCGGCCGTGGCCGAGCCGGTGTAGCCGTGGTCGGCCTCGCAGTTCGGGTCCGAGCAGCCGGCCGGCTCCAGGTCCAGGCGCTGCACCGCGCCCCAGCCGATCGTCAGCACCACCTCGCGCGGCAGGGTGCCCGGGGTGTACGTCTCCGGGTTCGCCACCATCCGGCTCACCACCACCGAACCGATCCGGTCCAGCCGGACGCTCTCCGTCGAGGTCGTCGCGAACGGCACCGCCGGGCTGCCCTCGGCCCCGGACTGCTCGTCCGTGTGGCTCACCACGAACCGGGTCGGGGTGAGGACCAGCACCGTGACGTGCCGGCGCACCTCGTTGGCGTCGAAGGTCGTCTCCTGGTGCACCAGGTAGGAGCTGATCGGCTCCGGGCCCACCGCGGACTCGACCGCCTCGGACACCAGGGCCGGGTAGTAGCCGCTGCGCTCGATAGCCGAGCGCAGGTCCTGAGTGGTGGTGGTACCGGTCTTCGCCATATCTCCATCCTGGCATGGTCCGCCGACGAAGCGGGCGGCACGGCGCCGAGCTTCGGACAACAGCGCCCGGGCAGGGCGCAACCAAGGAAGGTTACAGCGTGCTCATCGCGCGCGGGCCCAGATCGCTGCGGACCGGCAGCGGCGCCACCCGCACCCGCGCCCCCAGGATCGCCAGTCCGTGCGGGGCCACGACCACCGGTTCGAGATCCACCGAGGCGATCTCCGGCACGTCGTCCACCAGCTGCGACACCCGTAGCAGCAGTTCCTCCAGCGCGTCGGTGTCCACCGACTCGGCGCCGCGCCAGCCGAACAGCAGCGGCGCCGCCCGCACCTCCCGGATCAGCCCGGCGACGTCCTGGTCGGTGGCCGGAACCAGTCGGTGCGCGGTGTCGCCCAGCAGTTCGGCCGGGGCGCCGGCCAGGCCGAAGGAGAGGATCGCGCCGACCGCCGGGTCCACCGTGGCGGCGATCACGGTGTCCACGCCGCGCGGCGCCATCCGCTGGACCACCAGCTCGGCCTGCGCGGCGCCGCCGAGCAGCGCGTCCAGCTCGCGGTGGGCGCGGCGCAGGCCCGCCTCGTCGGTCAGGTCCAGCCGGACGCTGCCCAGGTCGGGGCGGTGGCGCAGGTGCGGGGCGGTCGCCTTGAGGGCCACCGGGTAGCCGAGCGCCGCGGCGGCCGCGACGGCGGCCTCCTCGTCCGGGGCCGGCCGCACCGGCGAGACGTCGATCCCGTAGCGGGCCAGCAGCTCCTGTGCCTCGGCCTCGGACAGGGTGATCCGGGCGCCGCCGGGCTGGGTACGTGCGGCGACGGCGGCCCGGGTGCTCAGCGCCGCCTCCACCAGCCGGCGGGCGCCGGGCTCGTCGATCCGGTCCAGCTCGGGGACGCGCGCCGTCTCCTCCGCCGCGGCCGTGCGGCGGCGCCACTGCGCGTAGTGCACGGCGTGGGCGAGGGCGTGCACGGCCCGCTCGGGCGCCGCGTACGCGGGGATGCCGCCGGGGCGCAGCCGGACCGGCAGGTCGGTCAGCGCCAGGTGGGTGAGCAGCAGCGGCTTGCCCAGCTCCCGGGCGCGGCCACCGGCTTCGAGCAGCGCGGCGGCGATCTCCGGGTCGTCCGAGCCCATCGCGGGGTCGTCCTCGCCGGTCAGCCGGCCGCCCATGAAGGCGTGGGCGGAGGTGCCGATCGGCGGGATGGCGACGGCGATCACCGCGTCCACGGCCGGGTCGGCGAGCGCGACGTCCAGGGCGATCCGGAAGTTCTCGCCGGTCGCGGCGGTGGTGAGGTCGACGGGCGTGCACGGGCGCAGGCCGGCGCTCAGCAGGGCGTCGTAGGTGAGCAGGCCGAGCGAGTCGGAGTTGCCGACCACCGCGACCCGGTTCCCCGGCGGCAGCGGCTGCTGGGCCAGCAGCTCGCCGGTGTCGTACAGCTCGGTGATGGTCGACACCCGGATGACGCCCGCCTGCTCGAACAGCGCGTCCACGGTGGCGTCGCGCAGGCCGGTGGCGGTGGCGGGGACGGCGTGGCCGGGCGGCAGGCTGCCGGTGTGCCGGGCGCCCTTGACCACCACGACCGGCTTGACGGCGGCCAGCCGGCGGGCGATCCGGGTGAACTTGCGCGGGTTGCCGAAGGACTCCAGGTACAGCAGCACCACCTGGGTGGCCTCGTCCTCGGCCCAGTACTGGAGGAAGTCGTTGCCGGAGACGTCGGAACGGTTGCCGACCGAGGCGAAGGAGGAGACGCCGAGGCCGCGCTTGTGGGAGGCCTCCAACAGGGCCACGCCGATCGCGCCGGACTGGCAGAAGATCCCGAAGCCGCCGCGGCCGGGCAGGCGCGGGGCGAGCGAGGCGTTCAGCGGGCGCTCGGGGTCGGTGTTGATCAGGCCGAAGGCGTTCGGGCCGATCACCCGCATGCCGGCCGCGCGGGCCTGGCGGACCAGCGCGCGCTGCCGGTCCCGGCCCTCCGGACCGGTCTCCGCGTAGCCGGCGGTGACCACCACCAGGCCCTGCACCCCGTGGGCGCCGCACTCGGCGACGGCGGCCGGGACGGCGCCCTCGGGGACGGCGATCACCGCGAGGTCCACCGGCCCGGGAATGTCCAGAATCGAACGGTGGACCGGGACGCCGTCCAGCTCGGTGCCGGGCGCGGCGTTGCGGTTCACCGCGTACACCGGGCGGTCGGCCGGGGCCTCGTCCCCCAGCAGGTCGCGCAGGATGGCCCGGCCGACGGTCTGCGGGGTGCGGGAGACCCCGATCACCGCCACCGAGCGCGGGGTGAGCAGGCGCTGCACCGAGCGCGCCTCGGCGCGGTGCTCGCGGGCGCGCATCACGGCGAGCGAGCGGTCGGTCTGCTCCAGGTCGAACTCCAGGTGCACCACGCCGTCGGCGAAGCTGCGGTGCTGGGTGTAGCCGGCGTCGGTGAAGACCTTCACCATCTTCCGGTTCTCCGGCAGCACTTCGGCCTGGAAGCGGCGGATGCCGCGCTCCTGCGCGACCGCCGCGATGTGCTCCAGCAGGGCGGAGGCCACGCCGCGGCCCTGGTGGGCGTCCTGCACCAGGAAGGCCACCTCGGCGTCGGTGCCGGTCTCGGAGGGGCGGCCCTCGGCGTCGATCCGGTCGTACCGGACGGTGGCGATGAAGCGGTCGCGGACCACCACCGCGAGGCCCACCCGGTTCACGAAGTCGTGGTGGGTGAAGCGGCGGACGTCCTTGTCGGAGAGCCGCGGATAGGGGGCGAAGAACCGGAAGTACTTGGACTGGTCCGACACCTGCCCGTAGAACTCCACGAGCCGTCCGGCGTCGTCGGGGGTGATCGGCCGGATCCGGGCCGTACCTCCGTCGCGCAGCAGGATGTCCGCTTCCCAGTGCTGCGGATAGTCGGGTTGCGCGGGGTTCGCCACCGCGGGGTCTTCCACATTCGTCAGGTTATCCGGCGGCGAGCCGAATGGCGCCGGGCGCGTGCTCACGGCAGGGTGGACAGGGCCGTCGACCGGGGTTTATGCCCCGAAAAGAAACAATCACAAGTCCTGAACGCTGCGGTTCCCAGGGGCCGCCTGCGTGCAACACTGGTCTAGACAACATGGCCGTTTCCCCCCGCTCACCGAGCACGGCCGTGACCAGCTTCACCGGAAAGGCACGTCTCATGGCTGAGCGCCGCGTCACCATCGGTTGGGCCGAGGGCCTGCACGCCCGTCCCGCCTCCGTCTTCGTCCGGGCCGTCACGGCCACCGGCGTGCCGATCACCATCGCCAAGCCGGGCGGCAACCCGGTCAACGCCGCCTCCATGCTCGGCCTCCTCGGCCTGGGCGCCCAGGGCGGCGACGAGGTCATCCTCGCCTCCGACGCCGAGAACGCCGACGACGCGCTCGACCGCCTCGCCAAGCTCGTCTCCGAGGGCCTCGACGAGCTCCCCGCCGCGGCCTGAGCCTCGCAGCACGCACCCGATCGGGGTGCCGCCGGATTCCGGCGGCACCCCGATCGGCTTTCCGGCCGCCGTGCTCCGGCCGGCCTGGTCAGCCCTTGACGCAGACGACCTGCTTGAGGTGCGCGACCACCTCGACGAGGTCCTTCTGCTGCTCGATGACCTTCTCGATGTTCTTGTAGGCGCCCGGGATCTCGTCCACCACGCCGCCGTCCTTGCGGCACTCCACGCCCTTGGTCTGCTCGACCAGGTCCTGGGTGGTGAACCGCTTCTTCGCGGCGTTGCGGCTCATCTTGCGGCCGGCGCCGTGCGAGGCCGAGTTGAACGACGACGCGTTGCCCAGGCCGCGGACGATGTAGGAACCCGTCCCCATCGAGCCGGGGATGATCCCGAGATCGCCGGAGCCGGCCCGGATCGCGCCCTTGCGGGTCACCAGCAGGTCGACGCCGTCGTACCGCTCCTCCGACACGTAGTTGTGGTGGCAGCTGATGACCTCGTCGAAGGTCACCCCGGCCTTGGTGAACTCCCGACGGACGACGTCCTGGAAGAGCGCCATCATCAGCGCGCGGTTGAGCTTCGCGTACTCCTGGGCCCAGAACAGGTCCTGCCGGTAGGCACCCATCTCCGCTGTCTTCGCGAGGAAGACGGCCAGGTCCTGGTCGATCAGGCCCTGGTTGTGCGGCAGCGAGCGGGCGACGCCCATGTGGTGCTCGGCCAGCTCCTTGCCGATGTTGCGCGATCCGGAGTGCAGCATCAGCCAGACCGCATCAGTCGTATCAACGCACAGTTCTATGAAGTGATTTCCTCCGCCGAGCGTCGCCATCTGCTGCATCGCCCGCTCGCGCCGCCACTTGACGTCCTCCGCGATGCCGTCGAAGCGCTGCCAGAAGTCGTCCCAGCCCGCCGTGCGGAAGCCGTGCAGCTTGGACGGGTCCACCGGGTCGCTGTGCAGGCCGCGGCCGACCGGGATGGCCTGCTCGATCTTGCTCCGCAGGCCGGAGAGGTCGTCCGGGAGGTCCTCGGCGGTGAGCGAGGTCTTCACCGCGCTCATCCCGCAGCCGATGTCGACGCCGACGGCCGCCGGGCAGACCGCGTCCTTCATGGCGATGACGGAGCCGACCGTCGCGCCCTTGCCCAGGTGGACGTCGGGCATCACGGCGAGGCCGTGCAGCCAGGGCAGGGAGCTGATGTTGCGCAGCTGCTGGAGGGCCTGGCCCTCGACGGTGGCCGGGTCGGTCCACATCCGGATCGGGACGCGGACGCCGGGTACCTCGGTGTACGACATGGGTGAACGACCTCCAGGGGTCGGGTGGTTCGGGGAAGGTGGTGCCGCGCGAGGAATCCCGGCACGGCTCGGGGAAGTTCAGGGGGTGGGGCTCAGGCGCCCGGGGCGACGGTGCAGGGGGAATACGGCCTCGGGGAGCGTCGTATGGCTTGCTCGACCCGCATGGTGACCGCCTCCCTTCCTTCGTCGCAGTTCGCACGTGCTGTGCGTCGGGGAACATCTATCCACGGAACGGGCGCGGCCCGCAACGGATTTAAAAACGCGTCCGGCCCGGTGGAGCGGGCGCTCCACCGGGCCGGAGGGTGTTCCGGGAGGGACCGTCAGCTGACGACGGTGACCTCGCCGATGCCGAGCTCCCGCACGTCGTCGGCGATCACGGCGGCGTCGCCGACCAGGACGGTGACCAGGCGGTCCGGCGGGAAGGCCGCGACGACCGCCTCGGTGGCGGCGGCGGTGGGCAGTTCGGCGAGCTGCCGGTAGACCTCGGCCTGGTAGTCGTCCGGCAGGTACTGCTCGACCTGGTCGGCCAGGGTGCCGGCGACCGAGCCCGCGGTCTCGTACTTCAGCGGGGCGACGCCGACCAGGAACTGCACGGCCTCGTCGCGCTCGGCGTCGGTGAGGCCCTCGGCGGCGAGGGTGCGCAGGATGACCCAGGTGTCGGCCAGCGCGGGGGCGGTGGAGGCGGTGTCCACCGAGCCGCTGATGGCGAGCATGGCGCGCCCGCTGCCGTCCGCGGCCGAGCGCAGCGGCTGGGCGAAGGCGCGCACGCCGTAGGTGTAGCCCTTCTCCTCGCGCAGGACGCGGTCCAGGCGGGAGGTGAGGGTGCCGCCGAGGCAGTAGGTGCCGAGGGTCTGGGCGGCCCAGACCGGGTCGTGGCGGTCGGGTCCGATCCGGCCGATGAGCAGCTGGGTCTGGACGGAGCCGGGGCGGTCCACGATGACGACGCGGCCGTGGTCGTCGCCGGTGACCGGGGCGTGGACGGACGGCTCGGCGGCCGTTCCGGTCCAGGTGCCGAGGGTGCTCTCCAGCAGCGCGGGCAGGTCGACGCCGGTGAGGTCGCCGACCACCACGACGGTGCTGGTCGCGGGGCGCACGTGGCCGTCGTAGAAGGCCTTGACGGCGGCGCGGTCGATCGACTTGACGGTGTCGGCGGTGCCGGCGCGGGGCCGGGAGAGCCGGTCGGCGGCGTCGAAGAGCTCGGCGTACAGGGCCTTGGCGGCGCGCCGGGCGGGGTTGGCCTGCTCGTGGACGATCTCGTCCAGGCGGTTGGCGACCAGCCGCTCGATCTCCGCCTCGGGCAGGGCCGGGGCGCGCAGGGCGTCGGCGAGCAGGGACAGGCCGCGCTGGAGCCGGGAGGCGGGGACCTCCAGGGAGATCCGGATGCACGGGTGGTCGGCGTGCGTGTCGAGGGTGGCGCCGGCGCGCTCCAGCTCGGCGGCGTACTCCTCGGCGCTGAGGGTGTCGGTGCCCTCGCTGAAGGCGCGGGCGAGGATGCCGGCGACGCCGTCGAGGCCCTCGGGCTCGGCGGCGAGCGGGACGTCGAGCAGGACCTCGACGGCGACCAGCTGCTGGCCGGGCCGGTGGCAGTGCAGGACGGTGATGCCGTTGCCGAGGGCGGCCCGCTCGGGGGCGGGGAAGTCCCAGGGGCTGGGCGTGCCCGGCCGAGGCTGCGGGTGGAAGGTCATGGCGGGGACGTAGTCGGTGCTCATACGGCGGCACCCTCCTCTTCGGAAGCGGCGTCGGAGTCGGCGTCGGTCTCGGCGGCGGCGGTCGGCTCGTAGGCGAGGACGGCCCGGTTGTCGGGGTGGAGCCGGGCCTTGGCGATGGCCTGGACCTCCTCGGCGGTGACGTCGAGGACCTTGGGGAGGGCGTCGTTGAGCAGCTCCGGGTCGCCGAACAGGACGGCGTAGCGGCACAGTTCGTCGGCCCGGCCGGCGACGGTGGTGAGCCGGTCGAGCCACTCGCGCTCGATCTGGGCCTGGGCGCGTTCGAGCTCCTCGGCGGTGGGGCCCTCGGCGGCGAAGCGGGCGAGCTCCTCGTCGACGGCGGTGCCGATCTGCTCGATGGTGGCGTCGCCGGAGGTCTTGACGTCGAGCCAGCCGAGGCTGGGGGCGCCGGCCAGCCGCAGCAGGCCGAAGCCGGCGGCGACGGCGGTGCGGTCGCGGCGGACCAGCCGGTTGTAGAGGCGGCTGGACTCGCCGCTGCCGAGGATGGTGAGGGCGAGGTCGGCGGCGTCGGCCTCGCGGGTGCCGTCGTGCGGGAGGCGGTAGGCGGCCATCAGGGCGCGGGAGGGGACGTCCTCGTGGACGTCCTCGCGGATCTCGCGGCCGATCGTCTCGGGGAGCTCGCCCGAGCGCGGGGGCTGCTTGCCGTCGTGCGCGGGGATGGAGCCGAAGTACTTCTCGACCCAGGCGACGGTCTGCTCGGGGTCGATGTCGCCGACGATCGAGAGGACCGCGTTGTTGGGCGCGTAGTACGTCCGGAAGAACGTGCGGGCGTCCTCCAGGGTGGCCGCGTCGAGGTCGGCCATGGAGCCGATCGGGGTGTGGTGGTACGGGTGGCCGTCGGGGAAGGAGAGCGCGGTGAGCTTCTCGAAGGCGGTGCCGTACGGGACGTTGTCGTAGCGCTGGCGGCGCTCGTTCTTGACGACGTCGCGCTGGTTCTCCATGGACGTCTCGTCGAGCGCGGCGAGCAGCGAGCCCATCCGGTCGGCCTCCAGCCAGAGCGCGAGCTCCAGCTGGTGGGTGGGCATGGTCTCGAAGTAGTTGGTGCGCTCGAAGCTGGTGGTGCCGTTGAGCGAGCCGCCGGCGCCCTGGACGAGCTCGAAGTGCCCGTTGTTGGTGACGTTGGCCGAGCCCTGGAACATCAGGTGCTCGAAGAGGTGGGCGAGGCCGGTGCGGCCCTTGACCTCGTGCCGGGAGCCCACGTCGTACCAGAGGCAGACGGCGGCGACCGGGGTCAGGTGGTCCTCGGAGAGGACTACGCGCAGGCCGTTGGCCAGGCGGTGCTCGGTGATGGCGATGCCTCGGCTGGAGGCGGGGGCCGGGTTGGCCATGCGCTCGGGTCCTTCCCGTCGTCGATGTCGGGGGTTCGTGTGGCGTCCCCCATTGTGGTGCAACGTGCGGGAGCCGTGTTCGTGTCCGCGCGGACGGGGCCGTTCGCCAGGGGCGGAAGAGGGCCGCTGACCGGGAGTGTCGGCCCGAGGGTCCACAATGGGGGCGCCGCGCCCTGTCGACGGCGCCCGGTTGACGGGTCCGGCGGCGGGACGGTGCGGAGACGAGCGACGACCGCCCCCCGGCGTTCGGCGACCGACCGAGACACAGCCAGCGACACGTAAGGGAGCCCCGCCGCGATGGCCCGCCGCAGTTCGCAGACCCCGCCGCCCGGAGACTTCGAGGAGCGGATCCTCGACGTCGACGTCGTGGACGAGATGCAGGGCTCCTTCCTGGAGTACGCCTACTCGGTGATCTACTCGCGTGCACTGCCCGACGCGCGGGACGGCCTGAAGCCGGTGCACCGCCGGATCCTGTACCAGGCCAACGAGATGGGCCTGCGCCCGGAGCGCGCGCACGTGAAGTGCGCCCGCGTGGTGGGCGAGGTGATGGGCCGGCTGCACCCGCACGGCGACCAGTCGATCTACGACTCGGTGGTGCGCATGGCGCAGCCGTTCTCGATGCGGCTGCCGCTGATCGACGGGCACGGCAACTTCGGTTCGCTGGGCAACGACGACCCGCCGGCCGCGATGCGCTACACCGAGTCGCGGCTGACGGCCGCCTCGATGGCGATGGTGGAGTCGATCCACGAGGACACCGTCGACTTCGGCCCCAACTACGACGGCAGCGAGCAGGAGCCGCTGGCGCTGCCGGCCGCGTTCCCCAACCTGCTGGTGAACGGCGCGACGGGCATCGCGGTCGGCATGGCGACGAACATGCCGCCGCACAACCTGTCCGAGGTGGTGGCCGCGGCCCGGCACCTGATCAAGCACCCGAACGCGGACCTGGACACGCTGATGCGGTTCGTGCCCGGTCCGGACCTGCCGACCGGCGGGCGGATCGTGGGCCTGTCGGGCATCCGGGACGCGTACGAGTCGGGCCGCGGCACGTTCAAGATCCGGGCGACGACGACGGTGGAGGCGGTGACGGCCCGCCGCAAGGGCATCGTGGTCACCGAGCTGCCGTACAACGTCGGCCCGGAGAAGGTCATCTCGAAGATCAAGGACCTGGTCAACGCGAAGAAGCTCCAGGGCATCGCGGACGTCAAGGACCTGACCGACCGCGAGCACGGGCTGCGGCTGGTCATCGAGGTGAAGAACGGCTTCGTGCCGGAGGCGCTGCTGGAGCAGCTGTACAAGCTGACGCCGCTGGAGGAGACCTTCGGCATCAACAACGTGGCGCTGGTGGACGGGCAGCCGCTGACGCTGGGGCTCAAGGAGCTGCTGGAGGTCTACGTCGACCACCGCTTCACCGTGGTGCGCCGGCGCAGCGACTTCCGCCGCCGCAAGCGCGAGGAGCGGCTGCACCTGGTCGAGGGCCTGCTGGTCGCGCTGCTCGACATCGACGAGGTCATCGCGATCATCCGGTCGAGTGACAACGCCCAGCAGGCGAAGGAACGCCTGATGGAGCACTTCTCGCTGTCGGAGACGCAGACCGCGTACATCCTGGACACCCCGCTGCGGCGGCTGACCCGCTTCGACCGGGTCGAGCTGGAGCAGGAGAAGGAGAAGCTGACCTCCGAGATCGCGGACCTGACCGAGATCCTGGAGTCGGACACCAAGCTGCGCAGCGTGGTGTCGTCCGAACTGGGCGCGGTGTCCAAGCAGTTCGGCACCGAGCGGCGCACGGTGCTGCTGGAGGCGGGGGCGGTGCCCTCGGCCGCGCTGGCGGTGCCGCTGGAGGTCGCGGACGACCCGTGCCGGGTGCTGCTGTCGTCGACGGGCCTGCTGGCGCGGACGGCGGACGGCGAGCCGTTCGAGGAGTCGGAGAAGCGGGCGAAGCACGACGTGATCGTCTCGGCGGTGCACGCGACGGCCCGGGCGGACGTCGGCGTGGTGACGTCCGCGGGCCGGGTGCTGCGACTGCCGGTGATCGACCTCCCGGCGCTGCCGCCGACACCGTCGCCGACGCTGGCGGGCGGGGCCGCGGTGGGCGAGTTCCTGCGGCTGGAGGACGGGGAGCGGGCGCTGGCGCTGACCACCCTGGACGAGTCCTCGCCGGGGCTGGCGCTGGGCACGCTGCAGGGCGTGGTGAAGCGGGTGGTGCCGGAGTGGCCCGCGAACAAGGACGAGTTCGAGGTGATCGCCCTCAAGGAGGGTGACGAGCTGGTGGGCGCGGTCGAACTGCGCACCGGCGAGGAGGACCTGGTCTTCATCGCCTCCGACGCCCAGCTGCTGCGCTACCCCGCGGGCCAGGTGCGTCCGCAGGGCCGCCCGGCGGGCGGCATGGCGGGCATCAAGCTGTCGGACGGCACGCGGGTGCTGTCCTTCACGGCGGTGGACCCGGCGGCGGACGCGGTGGTGGTCTCGGTGGCCACGGCCACGGGCACGCTCTCCGACGGCGAGCAGACCAGCTGGAAGGTCACCCCGTTCGAGCAGTACCCGCGCAAGGGCCGCGCCACCGGCGGCGTGCGCTGCCAGCGCTTCCTGCGCGGCGAGGACGCCCTGGCCTTCGCCTGGGCCGGCGCCGCCCCGGCCCGCGCCGCCACCGCCAAGGGCG
>NZ_LFVW01000279.1:0-14285 GCF_001182915.1 Kitasatospora sp. MY 5-36 | reverse complement strand
ACCCTCACCCCCGGCCAAAACATCTTCCCCTAACACACAAAAAACACCCGGAATCCGCGTCCGGAGAAATAGGAAATCCCCCGTCGCACGCCCCCGTTCGCCGACCGAAAGGCCGAATTCCCCATGCACGCCATTCACCACACCGACCGGGCCATCCTGGACCACCCCACCCACGCCGTCTGGGAGGCCATCGTCGACGAACTCAACGGCAGGACCACCTGGTGGCACCCCCACAACACCCACCAGCCCGGTCCCACCGGCCCCCAGCAGGAGGGCGGCACCACCACGACCACCGTCCACACGGGTGGCGTCGGGAAGCCCGGTCCCAAGCTCCGGTTCACCTCCACGACCACCCACGCGACGCCCGCCGCCCGGCTGACCCAGAGCCACACCGGCCACTTCCACGGCACGACGACGTACCAGCTCACGCCCCACAACGACGGCGCGCAGACCCTGCTCACCGTCACCTTCGCCACCACCCCGCACGGCCTCGCCAAGTTCCTCCACAAGCTGACCAACCTCACCGCCAAGCACACCACCGCCACCCAGCGCGCCCTGAGCAACCTCCGCCACCACCTCGACAACCAGAAGTAAGAACCGTCACCGGAAGAGGAAGAGGAGGCCCGCCGTGACCATCACCGAGATCCGCACGCTGCCCGCCCGGCACGCCGTCACCACCACCGACCACACCGCGACCACCGACGACCACGCGCGGCTCGCCATCACCGTCCACCAGCCGGGCGAGCCCGACCCGAGCCGGCCGTTGGTGGTGCTCGTCCACGGCTGGGCCGCGTCCCGGACCGTGTGGCACGCCACCGCGAGCCAGTTGGCGGCGGCCGGGCACACGGTGGCCACGTACGACCAGCGCGGTCACGCCTCGTCGACGGCCGGACGGGAGCCGATCGGCATCGAGCGGCTGGCGCGGGACCTGGACACCGTGGTCGGGACACTCACCACACCGGAGCGGCCGGTCGTGGTGGTGGGGCACTCCGGTGGCGGGTACGCGGCGCTGGCCTGGGCGGCGGGGCTGTCCGCGACCGGGCCGTCCGCCGCGAAGGGCGGGGCAAGTGTCAAGCGGCTGGCGGGACTTGTGCTGGTGTCGACGGCTTCGCACGGGCAGAACACGCCGGCGAACGAGGTCAAGATGATGGGGTCGAAGCTGTTCAGCCGGGCCCTGGGGACGCCATGGCTGGGCCGTCGGCTGCTCGGTGGGACGCACGGGCCGAGTGCCACCCTGGCGGCGCGGGAGGCCAACCGCCGGTTGTTCGCCGCCACGGTGCCGAAGGTCCGGGCCGCCTGTTTCGCGTCGACCCAGGAGATGGACCAGCGCGCGGGCCTGGCCGGGATCACCGCGCCGACGGCGGTCATCACCGGGACCGAGGACAAGATCGTGAAGCCCAGCTTCAGCCAGGAGCTCGCCTCGGCGCTGCCGCACGCCGAGCTGCACCGGATTCCCGGCACCGGCCACATGGTGCCGTTGGAGGCCCCGCAGCACGTCGCGCACCACGTCCACCTGCTGGTCACGGCTGGCCGCTGACGACCGTGACCACCACCGCCCCCGCCGGCGTCCTGGCCGCGCTGCTCCCGCCCCACGTCCACTGTGCCGAGTCCTTCGGTGACCCGTCCGAGGAGCGACTGCTGCCGTTGGAGGCGGCGTACATCCAGGACCGTTCGCCGCGCCGCCGACGGCAGTTCGCCACCGCCCGGGCACTCGCCCGCCAGGCGCTGGGCGCTCTCGGGCACCCGCCGGTGCCGCTGCTGCCGGGGCCCGGCGGGGCGCCCCGGTGGCCGGTGGGTGTCACGGGCAGCATCACCCACACGGACGGGTACACGGCCTGCGCGGTCGCCGGTACCGGGCGGCTCACCTCGCTCGGGATCGATGCCGAGCCCGCCCGGCCGCTTCCCCGGGGCGTGCTGCAGCTGGTCAGCAGCGCGTCCGAACGCGGCGGCCTGGCGGAGCTGCCTGAGGGCCAAGCCCCGTGGGACACCGTCCTGTTCAGCGCCAAGGAGGCCGCCTACAAGGCCGTCCATCCGCTGACCGGCACCTGGGCTCCACTCGCGGCCATCGCCGTCACCGTGCACGCCGACGGCACCTTCACCGCCCGGCACCCGCACCTCCCGGCCGTCCGCACCGGCTCCTGGGGCGTGCACCGCGGCACGGTCGTCACCGCGCTCGCCCTCCCGGCGTCCCGGGCGGCCGCCGCGTGAGACGCCCGCCGCCTGTGGACCACGCCCGCCCCGCTCCTCGTTCGACGCCGGTACGGCTGGTGCCGAACGAGGGGCGGGGCTACGGGGTTTCGCCCTGATCGGTGTGGCGCGCGGCCGGTTCGCCTGCGGCGGGCGCGGCGGGGCTCTAGCGTGGCGTCGACGTTGTCGGCGGACGGAAGGGCGCTGAGGTGGATTTCCCGAGCAGGAAGGCCCTGGACGGGTTGACGGAGGCCGAGCACGGCGCGCTGGCGGCGATGCACGGCACCGTCAGCGGCCTGCACGCGGAGTGGCGCTCGGCGCTCGCCGTGGAGATGCGGTTGAGGTACGCGGCCGACGCCGCCGAGGGCCGCCGCGACGACGGGGACGACGGGGTGGCGCCGCGGCTCGACTACGAGGTCGCGCGGGAACTGAACGGCGCGGCCTTCGAGTTCTCGCAGGCGGTGGAGGTGCTGCTGTGGCGTACGGCCAGCGCGTACGCGGTGCTGGGCATCACCGTGCTGGACCGGCTGGTCGCCGGCAACCCGCCGCTGTCCGAGGGCGTGGTGGGGCAGCTGTGCGAGGAGCCGCTGCTCGGCGCGTTCGAAGCCGCGGTCGCCATCCCGGTCGAGCAGTTGCTCGTGGCCCGCGACGGCGCCGAGCAGGCGCATGCCCGCAAGGGGCGGCGGAGGATGGCCGCACTCGTGGAGCAGGCGTACGGGTGCCTGGAGGACGAGGCGCTGCCGGCCGCCGCAGGACGGGTCGCCGCGGCTCGGAGCCGTCTGTCGGTGGCGGCCCCGGATGGGTTCGACGCGCCGTGGCTGGGCTACCTGGAGCCGCTGGTCGGACTCGCACGGCAGGGGCCGTACGAGATCAGCGCGTTCCTGAGGCGCCGGGCCTGAGGCGCCAGGCCTGAGGCGCCGGACCCGACCCGGCCGGGCCGCCCCGGCGGCGGCACGTGATGCGGCCTCCGGGGGGCCGGCTGCCGGGTGGACGGCCGGACCGACGTGGTCGGGCAGCCGGTCAGGCCGCCGTGGTCGGGGCGCCGGGGCGGTCGTCCTGTCGCGCGACGGCCACCGACCACTGCGGGAACTGCTCCGCGGGTATCGCGGAGGAGGCGGCGGAGGCGGCGGAGTCGGGGCGGAGCGACGCGGCGGGGAGGAACACGACGCGACAGCGCCGGCACAGCCAGGTCGCCCGCCACACCTGGTGGAGCTGCTGCCACTGCTCGTAGGTCCGCGGCCACTGGTCCGCCGCGTCGCTCCGCCGGCTCCGGTGGGCGAAGTGGACGGCGAGTCCGATGCCCAGCAGGACCGCGGCGAAGAGGAACGCGCCGTAGTGGTAGCCGAGCTGGTACGCGGCGTCGTCGACGTCGGCGGCCTTGTCGCCGGAGCCCAGTGTGGTCAGTCCCAGCAGGCCCATGAGGCCGGCCAGGACGAAGAGGGCGATCGCGGCCCCGCTCGTGCCCCGGGGCTCGGACGGCATCGTCAGCAGCTCCCGCGTCGGCGGGTCGAGCGGCCGGTCGGAGTCCAGGAGGGCGAGGCGCACGGTGACGGTTTCGTCTGCTGCGGCGCAGGTCGGACAGGTGGTGCTCATCGAGAGGTGGCTCCGGAAGTGGTGCACGGTGTACGTGGTGTACGGAGGAGCACGTAGTACAGCACAGGGAACTGACTGCTCGTGCGACCGGCCCCGGAGCCGGGAGGCCGCTCCCGGCGGGAGGCGGCCGCGGCGGGTCCCGACGGGTCACGGCTCATCACGGCGCCAGGGCGCCTCCGGGGGCGAGGGCGAGGTCGGCGAAGCGCTCCGCGATGAGCCGGTGGGCCTCCGGGGAGGGGTGGAGGCCGTCGGGGAGCGGGTGGGCCTCGTGGTCGGGCTCGCCGTAGAGGGCCAGGCCGTCCAGGTGGTGGAGGTGGTGGTCGCCGTCGGCCCGGCGGTCGGCGACGATGCGGGCCAGTTCGGCGCGGATGACGGTGAGGGTGAGCCGGCCGGCGGCGACGTCGGCGGGGTCTCCGGTGGCTCGGAAGCGCAGGGTGCCGCTGCTGAAGTCGGGGGCGAGCGGGCCCGGCACGGTTTCGTGGAGCGGGCAGAGCAGCGGGGAGACGAGCAGCAGTGGCGTGCTCGGGTGGCCGTCCCGGACGGTGTCCAGGAAGCCGTGGACGGCCGGGGTGAAGGCGCGCAGCCGCATCAGGTCGCTGTTCACCAGGTTGATGCCGAGCTTGAGGCTGATCAGGTCCGCGGGGGTGTCGCGGATGGTGCGCGCGGTGAAGGGGTCGAGCAGGGCGCCGCCGCCGAAGCCGAGGTTGGTCAGGTCCAGGCCCGCGCGGTTGGCGACCAGGGCGGGCCACGTGCCGGTGGGGTGCGCGGCGTTGGAGCCGTGGCTGATCGAACTGCCGTGGTGCAGCCAGCGCTTGCGGGTGCCGGCCGGGACCGGCTCGACCGGGGCGTCGGTGTCGAGGGCGATCAGTTCGGTGGTCTCGGTGTGCGGGAGCCAGATCTCGACGGTCTTGTCCCGCTCCGGCAGGCCGGTGAACCGGGCGCTGCCGGACGGTCCTTCGGTCAGTTCGAAGCGGCCGGTGGCGAGGTCGACGGTGCGCAGGTTGCCGCCGGGGACGCCGGCTTGCGCGGTGAGCCGGCCGTCCACCAGCAGGTCGTAGACGCCGTCCGGGACGTTCGGGACGCCCGGGTAGGCGCGCTTGGTGGGGACGGCGTGCAGCGTGATCGTGGTGGCGCGGGTGCGGAAGGCCAGCCGGACGCCGGAGGGCTGGGACTCGGCCATCGCGAGCTGCTCGTCCGGGATCCGTCGGCGGGCGGCGGCGGGCAGGCGGTGCGGCAGCAGGCCGCGGCGGGTGTGTTCGACGTCGAGGTGGCCGTGGAGGAGGTCCTCGGTGACGGGGGTGGTGATCGTGGTCATGATGCTTCTTCGGTTCGTCGGTTCGTCGGGTCGCCTGGTCGTCAGACCGGGCTCATGGGCGGATGGCCGGACTGGTCGTACGGGAGGCCGGTCAGCCGGTCGTACGGACTCCGCCCGAGCGCAGCAGCGCGTCGAGGGAGTCGATGATCCAGTCCCAGGACTGCCGCGCGTCGACGGCGGTGTGGCTGAAGCCGCCGGCCGCCTCCAGGCTGATGTAGCCGTGGAAGACGCTGCCGAGCATCCGCACCGCGTGGGTCTGCTCCGGCTCGCCCAGGTCGTAGCCGCGCAGGAGCGCCCTGGACATCTGGGCGTGCCGGACGCCCGCGCTGGCGGCGGCCGTCTCGGCGTCCAGGCGCAGGCGGGTGGCATCGTAGCGGCCGGGGTGGCGGGCCGCGTAGTCGCGGTAGGCGTCCGCGAAGGCGGCGAGCGCGTCGCGGCCCGCCCGGCCGGCGAGGGCGTCGGCGACGAGGTCGGCGAGTTCCTCCAGGGCGTACAGGGCGATCCGGGTCTTGAGGTCCTGGGAGCTCTTGAGGTGGGAGTAGAGGCTGGCCGTCCGGACGCCGAAGCGGCGGGCGACCGCGGCGACGGTCACCTGGTCGAAGCCGACCTCGTCGGCGAGTTCGGCGCCCGCGACGACCAGGCGTTCGACGGTCAGCCCTGCCCGTGCCATGTGCGTTCTCCCGTACGGTCGCGTCGGTGGCCTACGGACAGTATGGGATTGCCTAAATGGTTTAGGCAAATGGAAACGACCCGCTCAGCCCGCTCAGCCCGCCAGGATCACCGTCTCCGCCGGCCCCGAGAAGCCCGCCGCCTGCGGCTGGCTGCCCGTGGCGGCCAGCCGGCGGTGCTCCTGCGGACTGACGCCGCGCACCCGCTTGAAGGCCGCCGAGAGCGCGAAGGCGTTGCTGTAGCCGACCTTGCGGGCGGCGAAGGCGACGGTGCACTCGGGCTCGCGCAGCAGGTCGGCGGCGACCGCCAGGCGCCAGCCCGCCAGGTACGCCATCGGGGGCTCGCCGACCAGGGCGGTGAAGCGGCGGGCCAGGCCGGCCCGGGAGACGCCGACCCGCTGGGCCAGTTCGGCGACCGTCCACGCGGTGGCCGGGTCGTCGTGCATCAGCCGCAGCACCGGGCCGACCACCTGGTCGTGCTGGGCGCGGTACCAGGCGGGGGCACCGGAGTCGGGGGCGGCCAGCCAGGAGCGCAGCACGGAGACCACCAGCAGGTCCAGGATGCGGTCCAGGACGAGCTCCTGGCCGGGCTCGTTGCGCCCTATCTCGGCGGCCAGCAGGTGCACCAGGGTGTCGTCGGCGCCGGTGCCGGCCGGGCGGACCAGCAGTGCGGGCAGGCAGCCCAGCAGCCGCTGGCCGATCTCGTGCTCGGCCTGGTAGGTGCCGGACAGCACCACCGAGGAGGCCCGGTCGCCCTCCCGCCCCTGGCCCCAGGTCCGGACGCCGAGCGACATCACCTCGGAGACGTCCACCCCGCCCTTGGTGCAGACCTGGCCCGGGCCGACGATCACGTCCACCGGGGTGTCCGGATCGTCCGCCACCGTGTACGGCTCCGGGCCGCGCACGATCGCCACGTCCCCGGGGTGCAGCAGCAGCGGGGTGCCGCGCTCGGGCAGGATCCAGGCGTCGCCGCGGACCATCGTCACGACCGAGAGCGGGGCCCGGTCCTCGATCCGCAGCGACCACGGCGGGGTGAGGATGGAGCGCAGCAGGAACGCGCCACGGGCCTTGGGGCCGTCGAGGAGTCCCGTCAGAGTGTCCATGCCGCCAAGTGTAGACGTCGGCACATCATTTGACGCTTCGTCATTTGAGAGACTCTTGAGTGATCGAGGTGGCCCGCACCGCCCCGATGCCGGATGATCTGCCCACGGGGTATGGACCGAGACACGGCGAACGCGATACGGCGGTACGGCAGTACAGCGGTACCGACAGCGAGAAGTGAGGGGCTCACGACGATGGAAACGGCACGCACACTCGTCCTGGTGGCGGCCACTGTCACCTGTGGACTGACCGCGGGACTGTTCTACGGATTCTCCTGCTCGGTCATGCCCGCGCTCGCGCGGGCCGAGGACCGGACCTTCATCGAGGTCATGCAGCGCATCAACAAGGCGATCCTGAACGGCTGGTTCGTCCTCGGCTTCGTCGGCGCCCTGCTCGCCACCGCGGCCGCGGTCGCCCTGCACCTGCCCTCGGACGGGCACGACGTCCTGCCCGCGACCATCGCCGCCCTCGTGCTGTACATCGCGATGATCGGGGTGACCCGCTCGGTCAACATCCCGCTGAACGACGAGCTCGAGGCCGCCGGGTCGCCCCAGCGGATCGCCGACCCGGCCGCGGTGCGCAGCCGCTTCGAGGCGCGCTGGGTGCGCTTCAACGTGCTGCGCACGCTGCTGTCGACCGGCGCGCTGGCCTGCCTCGCGTGGGCGCTGATCCTCAACGGGCAGAGCTGACCGGCCCGCACCCGCTACGGGCGGAGCCGACCGGGCCGAGCCCCTTCGACGGCCGGCCCGGACCCGCTCAGCAGCCGGGCCGAGCCCGTTCGACGGGCGGCCCCAGCGCGCCGCCCGTCCCCCGCCACCCTCTGCCGCCGGCCCGACTCAGCCGCAGAGGGTGGCGAAGCCGTACCCGCGCGCCTTGAGCGTGGAGATGATCGTCGGCAGCGCGGCCACCGTCTGACTGCGGTCGCCGCCGCCGTCGTGCATCAGGACCACCGATCCGGGACGGACGTTGTCCAGCACCCGTGACCGGATCGCGGCCGTGCCGGGGCGGGACCAGTCCGCCGGGTCCACCGACCAGAGCACGACCTGCTTGCCGAGCGCGGCGGCCTTCGAGCGCACCGTGCTGTTCACCGCGCCGTACGGCGGGCGCAGGCAGCTCGGGGTGCGGCCGGTCCGCGCACGGATCGCCCGGTCGGTGTCGGCCACCTGCGCGTCGAGTGCGGCGGCGGAGAGCTTGCGCAGGTCCGGGTGCGACCAGGAGTGGTTCTGCACGCTGTGGCCCTGCTTGGCGACCTGCGCGGTCACCGAGGGGTGGGCGGCGACGTTCTGCCCGATCTCGAAGAAGGTCGCGCGCACCCCGTACCGGGCGAGCGTCGCCAGGACCTTGGGCGTGTAGGCGGGGCTGGGGCCGTCGTCGAAGGTCAGGTAGACCACCTTGCCGCCGTTGGCGCCGGCCGCCTCCGCCCCGGTGGCGGGCAGGGCGACCGCCGCTCCCGCCGCCAGGGCGACGACGAGCGCGCCGATCGCGGTCCGGATCCTGCCGACTGCCGTTCGCCTGCCGGGTCGTACGGTCATGTCTGCCCCCTGCGGTCGGAACTCCCGTGCACCGGCCGCCAGTCTGCTCCCGAGGGGCCGTCCGCCGCGACCCTCCGTCGATCGCGAGCGAACGGAACCGGCCAGTGGGAGCACCGGGTGCCGAGCACCGCCGGGCACCGCGGGTATCGGACATGCCGAGGCCCCCGGCGGGGTTCCGCCGGGGGCGCGGTGCGGGGGTTCGGCGTTCAGCGCCCCGCGCGGCCGTGCAGCACCAGGGAGCGGGTCAGCGCGAACAGTCCGCCGGCGCAGAGCGCGGTGCGGAGCATGTTGACCGGGACCCAGGTGTCCGCGAACTTGGCCCGTACGGCGGCCAGGTCGTGGATCTGCGCCGGGTCGCCGGCCGCCGCCAGCTCGTTGTTGAGCGGGATGTTGACGCCCATGGTGACGATCAGCGCCACCACGTACAGCGCCGTCGCGGCCGCCGCCCAGAGCGCGGCCTGGCGCCGGCCGGCCTTGTGCTGGAGCCAGGCGGCGATGCCGGTGGCGAGGAACGCGCCGACGAAGACCAGGCCGAACAGCCCGTTCCCGTCGATCGCCTTGTTGATCTGCTGCATCGCCGCCACGTAGGTGTGGTCGTCGCCCGCCGCGAGGCCCGGCATCACCGAGACGTCGAAGGCGAAGAACAGGCCCGCCATCAGGCCCATCGCGACGGTGGCGCCCACCAGGAGCGGCCCGGCGGCCTTGCTCCGGGTGGCGGGCACGGCCGGGGCCGTACCGCCCGGCGCGAGGCCGGTGAAGGACTGTGCGGCGGTGTAGGAAGCAGGGGTCGCGGTCTGATTCGAGCGCATCGGATTTCCTTCGGTCTCCCCGGTCCCCGCCCGACGCGGGGACCCTCCCGGTGTCCGGGCCGCCGGCCTCCTCACCGCTCCCGGCCAGGGCCGGGTGTTCGGTCAGGCGGTCGGCGCCGCCCGGCACCGACGATCAAGTGGACTGCCGTACGGACGGCAGGTGTTGCCCTTCTGGCTGGTCACGCGTTCCACACGCCCGAGGCGGCGGCCTCGCGGGCGTAGTCGGCGAAGTCCCGCGGCTCGCGGCCCAACGCCCGCCGCACCCCGTCGCCCAGCGACGCGTTGCGGCCGTCCAGGATCACCGAGAACAGCTCCGCGAAGTCCGCCGGCAGCCCCGCCGCCTCCAGCACCCCCCGGTACGACTCCTCCGACACCGCCTCGAACCGCACCTCACGCCCCGTCGCCGCCGACAGCTCCACCGCCACGTCCGAGAACGTCAGCAGCCGCGGCCCCGTCAGCTCGTACACCTCCCCCGCGTGCCCCGCCTCCGTCAACGCCGCCACCGCCACGTCCGCGATGTCCTCCGCGTCCACGAACGGCTCCACCGCACCACCCACCGGCAACGCCAACTCCCCCGCCAGCACCGGCTCCAGGAAGAACGACTCACTGAAGTTCTGGTTGAACCACGCGCACCGCACCACCGTCCACGCGGCCCCCGACTCCATCACCGCCTTCTCCCCCGCCTCCGCGGCCTCCTCACCACGACCCGACAGCAGCACCAACCGCCCCACCCCGCGCTCCGCCGCCAACCGCGAGAACGCCCCCACCGCCTCCACCGCACCCGGGAACGCCAGATCCGGG
The DNA here is from genome assembly GCF_001182915.1 of Kitasatospora sp. MY 5-36. Taxonomy (NCBI): domain Bacteria; kingdom Bacillati; phylum Actinomycetota; class Actinomycetes; order Kitasatosporales; family Streptomycetaceae; genus Kitasatospora; species Kitasatospora sp. MY 5-36. The sequence continues at coordinate 4,279 of NZ_LFVW01000279.1, read as the reverse complement.
TAGTACGTCAGATACGCCGCACTCACACCCTCCAACGCCCCCTCCCACGTCCCCTCGTCGTGCCAGTCGAACGGCACCGCACCCGAACGCGACCCCACCCGCACCCCGTACCCCAGCGCCGTCAGCCGGTCCGCCACCCGGCGACCCGTCTTCCCCGTCCCACCGACCACCAGCACGACACCGGACTCGACCGCGAGATCCACCACACCAGCCATCACACACACCCTCATTCCAAGACTCGGAGGAATCACCGACGACCGGTCCTTCGGAGGCGCCGGTTGCGCCCGATCGGTTCGTCGTCGTGGCACCAATTCAAATCCCCCCTGGCCCGGCGATCCATAGCCGCCGCTCTCAGTTCCATGCGCGAGCGTCTACGCCACCGGTACGTCACCGACCAGCGGCGCTCCGCCCACCCACGGCCGTCGAGCCGTCCGCGGCCAGGGCTCCCCTGCCACCCACCACAACACACCCCACCCCCGGCAGAAAGCCCTTTCCAGCACCTCTCGACCCCTCCTCGACCGCGTGGGGCAATCACCGCGCGGTGCGTCCGCAAAGGGCCGAGGGGAAATCGGGGGGAACCGCGTCGGTCGGCCGGATCCGCATTCCCGTCACGCCGGGACCGCGGAATCCGTCGCCGTCGCCGATCGCCCAACGGTACGGGCCCGTATGAATATCGTCCGGGCCGGGCGGCCCTGTTCCGCCCCGGGTGCGGCCCGCCGCCCCGCCGGCCCCCCTTCGGCCCCGCTCGGACGTCGAGGCCGCGCCGACCTGCCCGAATACCCCCGTTGCCCCGGGGCCGGGCGAGTGGCTGGGACCTGTCGAATCCTTGAACCGGTCTACCTGACGGATCATCAGACTTGTTGTGAGTTAGGGAGATTGTCCGTGCACGGGCTCCCGTTCCATGGCTAGCATCGGAAATCCATTCTGTTCGAGCGCTAATCGCCTGGGAGGGGCGGCGCCGGACAGACCGACAGGAGACTTCTTCATGCGCGTGTCCAAGCACGTCCACCCCGTCAGCAGCCGCCCGACCGCGGCCGATGTCGCCCTGCCACCGGCACTGCCCTACCCCGACGGCTGGTCCGCACTCGCCTTCTCCGCCGAGCTCAGGCCCGGCACCGTCCTCACCCGCCAACTCGCGGGCGAGGACGTCGTGCTGTACCGGCTGCGCAACGGCCGCCTCCGCGCGATCCGCCCGTACTGCCCGCACCTCGGCGCCCACCTCGGCCTGGCCGCGGTCGAGGGCGACCACCTGGTCTGCCCCTTCCACCGCTTCGCCTTCGACGCCGAGGGCCGCTGCGTGCGCACCGGGTACGGCACCCAGCCGCCCAAGGCGGCACTGACGCCGCTGCCGGTGCGCGAGGTGAACGAGGCCGTCTTCGTCTGGCGCCACCACGACAGCCGGGAGCCGGACTGGGAGATCCCCGCCTGGCACCGGATCGACGACGGGCGGCAGCCCCTGCGGTACACCTCCTTCGAGATGCCCGGCTACGCCCAGGACGTCATGGAGAACTCCTTCGACCTGGGCCACTTCGTCACCCTGCACGGTTGGCCGCAGGGCGAGTTGGTGAAGCCCGTGGAGTTCGACGGCACCACCTTCCACATCTCGATGCTGGTCCGGGAGACCTTCCCGCTGCTCGGCCTGCGCGAGGTCCAGGTCGAGGTGGACGGGTACGGCCTCACCGCCCTGCACACCGACGTGCACACGCCCTCGCTGGGCCTGGAGATCTGCTCGCTGGTCATGGCCACCCAGGTCGCTCCCGGCCGGATGCAGCTGCGGCAGGCGAGCCGCTTCGTCATGTCGGAGCCGTCCGGACTGCCCCCGGTCGTCGCCCGGACGGTCAGCCGGGCGGTCACCAGGCTGCTGGCGGGCCCGATGTTCAAGCGCAACCTGGAGTTCACCGCGGCCGACTTCCCGATCTGGTCCACCAAGCGGTACATGTCGCCGCCGAAGCTCGCCCCGGGCGACGGGCCGATCGGCGCGATGCGGCACTGGGCCCGGCAGTTCTACCCGCCGGACCGCCAGGCGCACCTGCCGGGGCCGGCCGCGCTCACCGACCGGGACGGGCCCGGCGCGGACGGGAGCAGCACGCCCGACGGTGACACCGCCCCGAACCGCACCCCGGCGGAGGCCCCCGGCACCGCCCCCAGCGGAGCCGCCCGGAGCTGAGCCGGCCCCGGCCACCCGCCGCCCCTCTCCGCCCAGCTCCGTCGTCCTGACCTGGAAACGGGCGTGCCGGCTCCGAAGAGCGAGAACCTTCCTCGGCGCCTGGCAGGGCACCCTGGGCAGCCAACAGACCTTCGTCAAGCCGGACTTCGCGATCACCATCGCCCAGGGCCGGACCAACGACCCGGTCGCGCAGATCCACAACAACGAGGCAGGAAGAAGCACCCCTGTTCCGCGCGCTGCGGGCGGCCCCCACTCCCCGGGGGCCGCCCCGCCGCTTCCGGCTGCCCGGAAGCCCCCACCAGAGCGCCCGGAACCCCGCTCGACGGGCACTTGAGGAATCCGGCCGCCCCTCCGTGGCGCCGCTAGGGTGCGACGCATCCACCCCACCATCCCCCTGATTCGAACACACTTCCGCACCAGCAGCGCACAGTTCACCGGACCCACGGGTCCACGGGTCCACAGCCCCACGAATCCACGGGCTCACGATCCTCCGAGCCCCACTCACCCGCACGAGAGGAGAACCGCCATGCACCTCAGGGTCCTCGGCCCCCTCACCGCCGACCTCAACGGCATCTCCGTCGTCCCCACCGCCGCCAAGCAGCGCCAGATCCTCGCCCTCCTCGCGCTCTACCCGAACCGGATCCTGCCCACGGCCACCCTGATCGAGGAGATCTGGGGCGACGACCCGCCAAGACAGGCGCTCACCACGATGCAGACGTACATCCTGCAGCTGCGCCGCCGGATCACCCAGGCCCTCGGGCCGACCCCGCACGCCACCGCCAAGGACATCCTCACCACCCGGCACGGCGGCTACCAGCTCACCACCCACCCGGACAACCTGGACGTCCACACCTACAACCTGCTGACCACCCAGGGCCAGCACGCCTTCAACCACGGCCAGGACCACCAGGCCGCCACCCAGTTCCGCCAGGCCCTCGCGCTCTGGCACGGCCCGGCCCTGGTCGACGTCCGGCCCGGGCCGATCCTCACCATCGAGATCATGCGCCTGGAGGAGAGCCGGCTGATCACCCTGGAACGCCGCATCGACACCGACCTGCGGCTCGGCCGGCACAACGAGCTGATCCCCGAGCTCACCCACCTGACCCACCAGCACCCGCACCACGAGGGCCTGCACGCCCAGGCCATGGTCGCGCTCTACCGGGCCGGCCGGCAGACCAGCGCCCTGACCACCTACCACCACCTGCGGCACCGGCTGACCACCGAGCTCGGCATCCAGCCCTCGCCGCACCTCCAGCACCTCCAGCACGCGATCCTCACCCTGGACCCCACCCTCAACACGCCCACCACGGCCCACCCGACCACCTACAACCTGTACTCGGCCTGAGCCCCGTCCGGACGGCCGTCCCCGCCGACCTCTCCCAGCTCCCAGCCCTCACCCACAGGACGCGTCATGACCACCGCACCCGAGAAACCCCTCGCCCTGATCACCGGCGGTACCCGCGGCATCGGCCTCGCCATCGCCCGCGAACTCGGCAGCCGCGGCCACCGTGTCTTCATCTGCGCCCGCACCGCCCGGGACATCGACCAGGCCCTCGCCACCCTGCGCGACGAGGGCCACCAAGCCGACGGCCTCACCTGCGACGTCCGCGACCCCGTCCAGGTCGGCGAACTGATCCGGCACGCGGTGGCCGAGTACGGCCCGATCACCGTCCTGGTCAACAACGCCGGACGCACCGGCGGCGGGCCGACCGCGACCACCACCGACGACCTCTGGTACGACGTCATCGACACCAACCTCAACGCGGTCTTCCTGGTCACCCGGGAGACCCTCCGGCACGGCCACATCACCAGCACCGCCCACCCGCGGATCATCAACATCGCGTCCACCGCCGGGAAGCAGGCCGTCACCCTGGGCGCCCCGTACACCGCGAGCAAGCACGCCGTGATCGGCTTCACCCGGGCGCTGGCCAAGGAGCTGGCGCCGACCGGCACCACCGTCAACGCCATCTGCCCGGGGTACGTCCAGACCCCGCACACCACCAGGATCCACCACGAGTACGCGACCGCCTACAACACCACCCCCGAGACCATCCACCAGCACTTCCAGCAACACATCCCGCTGGTCCGCCGCACCGACGGGGTGGCCCGCCC
>NZ_LFVW01000278.1:0-14322 GCF_001182915.1 Kitasatospora sp. MY 5-36 | reverse complement strand
TGTGGGAGAGTAGGACGCCGCCGAACAATTCTTCTAGAGAAGCCCCCGCCGGGTGAACCGGTCGGGGGCTTCTCTGTTGTAGGGTCAACATGCAATTGTCGTCACACGGGACAGGAGGCCCCCCGGGTGGAGGTCCAGGAGACGCGGGTCCAGACCGATCGCGTCCTCACCATCCCCAATATGCTGAGCATGGGCCGGCTGGTCGGTGTTCCGCTCTTCCTCTGGCTCATCCTGTGGCCGGTCTTCGACGGGCCCAACAATGACGGTTGGGCACTGCTGATCCTGATGTTGAGCGGGATCAGCGACTACCTGGACGGGAAGCTCGCCCGCCGGTGGGGGCAGATCAGCCGGGTGGGGCAGCTGCTCGATCCGCTGGCCGACCGGCTGTACGTCCTGTCCACGCTGGTCGGGTTGACGTGGCGTGGGATTCTGCCGTGGTGGCTCACCGCGATCCTGTTGGCCCGTGAGGCATTCATCGCCGGCCTGCTGCCGATTCTGGCCCGGCGCGGTTACGGACCGCTCCAGACGAGTTTCCTGGGGAAGGCCGCGACCTTCAATCTGATGTACGCGTTTCCGCTTCTGCTGCTCGGCAGTGTCGACAGCTGGATCGCCCGGCCGGCCGAGGTGGTGAGCTGGGCGTTCATCTGGTGGGGGACGACCTTGTACTGGTGGGCCGCGATTCTTTACGCGGTCCAGGCGCGGCAGATCGTCCGGGGGAGCACCGCGGGCCCGGCGTCCACAGTCTGAGACGTGATCTGAGAGAAGCCCCACGCCTCCTCGGTGCGTCGGACGATACCTTCCGGGTAGAGAACCTTCTGGAACGCTTTGATGGACCTGCCGGTCCACCACCGCGAAGGAGGACGCACCCGTAATGAAAGCCGTTGTAATGGCAGGGGGCGAGGGCACTCGACTCCGCCCGATGACCTCCAGCATGCCGAAGCCGCTGCTTCCGGTCGCCAATAGGCCGATCATGGAGCACGTGCTTCGGCTGCTGAAGCGGCACGGCCTCTCCGACACCGTCGTCACCGTGCAGTTCCTGGCGTCGCTGGTCAAGAACTATTTCGGTGACGGCGAAGAGCTGGGCATGCATCTGACCTATGCCCACGAGGAGACGCCACTGGGCACTGCGGGGAGTGTCAAGAACGCCGAGGACGCGCTCAAGGACGATTCCTTTCTGGTGATCTCCGGTGACGCGTTGACCGACTTCAATCTCTCGGAATTGATCGACTTTCACCGCAGTAAGAACGCTCTGGTCACCGTCTGTCTCACGAGGGTGCCGAATCCACTGGAGTTCGGCATCACGATCACGGACGAGGAGGGGAGGGTCGAGCGGTTCCTGGAGAAGCCGACCTGGGGGCAGGTCTTCTCCGACACGGTGAACACCGGTATCTACGTGATGGAACCCGAGGTCTTCGACTACGTCGCGGCGGGCGAGTCCGTCGACTGGTCGAGTGACGTCTTCCCCCAGCTCCTGAAGGAGGGCAAGCGGGTCTACGGGTACGTCGCCGAGGGCTACTGGGAGGACGTGGGCACCCACGAGAGCTACGGCAAGGCCCAGGCGGACGTCCTGGAGGGCAAGGTCGACGTCGAGCTCGACGGGTTCGAGATCTCCCCGGGGGTCTGGGTCGCCGAGGGCGCCGAGGTGGACCCGGAGGCGGTGCTGCGAGGGCCGCTGTACATCGGGGACTACGCCAAGGTCGAGGCCGGCGTGGAGATCCGCGAGCACACCGTGCTGGGCAGCAACGTGGTCGTCAAGCGCGGCGCGTTCCTGCACAGGGCGGTGGTGCACGACAACGTGTACGTCGGGCCGCAGAGCAATCTGCGGGGCTGCGTGGTCGGCAAGAACACCGACGTGATGCGGGCCGCGCGGATCGAGGACGGCGCGGTGATCGGGGACGAGTGCCTGGTCGGCGAGGAGTCGATCATCGGGGCGAACGTCCGGGTCTACCCGTTCAAGACCATCGAGGCCGGCGCCGTCGTCAACACCTCGGTGATCTGGGAGTCGCGCGGCCAGGAGCACCTGTTCGGGGTCCGAGGCGTCTCGGGCATCCTGAACGTCGAGATCACCCCGGAGCTGGCCGTCCGGCTGGCGGGGGCGTACGCGACCACGCTGAAGAAGGGTGCCACCGTCACCATCGCGCGTGACCACTCGCGCGGTGCGCGTGCGCTCAAACGGGCGATGATCTCGGCGCTCCAGACCTCCGCGATCGACGTCCGCGACCTCGAGAACGTGCCCATGCCGGTGGCCCGGCAGCACACGGCGCGGGGGAGCGCGGGCGGGATCTTCCTGCGGACCACGCCGGGTGTGCCGGACTCGCTGGACATCCTCTTCTTCGACGAGCGCGGGGCGGACCTCTCGCAGGCCGGCCAGCGCAAGCTCGACCGCGTCTACGCGCGCCAGGAGTTCCGGCGGGCCTTCCCCGGTGAGATCGGGGACCTGACCTTCCCCTCCAGCGTCTTCGACTCCTACGCGGGAAACCTGCTGCGGACGGTGGACACGACCGGAGTCCGGGAGGCCGGGCTGAAGGTGGTCGTGGACACCGCGCACGGCAGCGCGGGCCTTGTTCTGCCGAGCATCCTGGGCCGACTCGGGGTCGAGGCGCTCACCGTCTCCAGCGGGCTGGACGAGGCGCGGCCGACCGAGGACGCGGAAACGCGGCGGGCGGGCTTGGCCAGGCTCGGTGAGCTGGTCGCCTCCTCGCGGGCGGCCTTCGGGGTGCGGTTCGACCCGGTGGGCGAGCGCGTCGCGTTCGTGGACGAGCTCGGGCGGGTGATCGACGACGACCGGGCCCTGCTGGTGCTGCTGGACCTGGTCGCCGCCGAGCGGCGCAGCGGGCAGGTGGCACTGCCGGTGACCACCACCCGGATCGCCGAGCAGGTCGCCGCGTACCACGGCACCCAGGTCATCTGGACCACGACGACGCCGGACGACCTCGCGAAGGCGGCCTCCGCCGAGGGCACGGTGTTCGGCGGGGACGGGCGCGGCGGCTTCGTGGTGCCCGAGTTCAGCGGGGTGCTGGACGGTGCCGCGGCGTTCGTCCGGCTGGTCGGCCTGGTGGCGCGGACCCAGCTCACGCTGAGCCAGATCGACGCCCGGATCCCGCAGGCGCACATCCGGCGCCGGGACATCGCGACGCCGTGGGCCGCCAAGGGCATGGTCATGCGCTCGGTGGTGGAGGCGGCCGGCAGCCGTCGGCTGGACACCACCGACGGCGTCCGGGTGGTCGAGGCGGACGGGCGCTGGACGCTGGTGCTCCCGGACCCGGCCGAGGCGGTCACCCACCTCTGGGCGGAGGGCCCCGATGACGAGGCCACCGAGGCCCTGCTGGACGAGTGGGCGGCCGTGGTCGACGGAGCGGGACGGTGACGAACCGGGACTGAGCACGATCAGGAGCTGAGCTCGGAACCGCCTCGGACGGCGGGGCGCGCGGTGTGACCCGCGCGCCCCTCTGTCCGTTTTCACATCATTCGGAATATTCCGTCACATTCCGTCATGTGTGCAGCGTGTGTGCAGCTCAGGGGCCGTGCACGGGCCCCCTCGACGACATGGGACGATGGTCTCCATGCCAGCGACGCCGACGCCGAGTGCCCCGAACGGACGGTACAACCGCCCGGACGCCTCGATGTCCTTGCTGACCAACGTGATGGACCACAGCCTGGACGAGGGCTACGCGGAGGCGGCCGCCGCGCGCGGCGGTGCCCGCGACAGCCGGATACCCGGGACCCTGCCGGGGCTGCTGACGCTCGGGGCGGGGCTGGCGCTGGTCGGCGCGGTGGTGACGGTGGGCGCGGTGAACGCGCACAAGGCCGAGCCCTCGCTGGCCAAGGAACGGGACGCGCTGATCCACCGGATCAACGACAGCAACACCTCGGCCGACCGGTTGCAGAAGCAGGTGCAGGAGCTGCGGCTCAAGGTCGACAGCACGCAGCAGCAGGCGCTCGCCTCGGGCGACGCCGATCCCGGCGGGGTGAGCGGGGCCGTGGGCCTGGGCCAGGTCACCGGGCCGGGCGTGAAGCTGGTCCTGGAGGACGCCGCGGGCACGGGCAGCGGCGGCAACGTCGACCCGAGGGCCGGGCAGGGCTTCTCCAACAGCGGCCGGCTGCGGGACCGCGACCTGCAGCTGGTGGTGAACGGCCTCTGGGGATCCGGGGCCGAGGCGATCGCGATCAACGGCCAGCGGCTGACCGCGCTGTCCGCGATCCGGGCCGCGGGCGAGGCGGTGCTGGTGGACAACCGGCCGCTGGTGCCGCCGTACAACATCCAGGCGATCGGGGACGGCTCGAAGCTCCTCACCGCCTTCGAGAAGGACATGGCCGGGCAGTACCTGCGGCTGCTCCAGGAGCAGTACGGCATCAAGTCGACGCTCTCCGTGCAGAAGAACCTGACGCTGCCGGCGGCGGTGGGGGTGACGCTGCGGACCGCGCAGCCGGTGACGCCCGAGGCCTCGCCCCCGGCGACCGCGGGCGCAACGCCGCCGGCCGGAGCCGGAACCCAGGAGAGCCCCGGCGCGTCCGTCTCACCGTCGGCCTCGCCTTCCGCTTCCGCCTCGTCGGCCCCGACCAGCGGTGCTTCCACCGCCAAGCGGCGTCCGCCGACCGGAACCACCAAGACCACGACAGGGACAGGAGCAGCCAGACCGTGATTGCCGTACTGGGTCTTGTGATCGGGGTGGTCGTCGGCCTCTTCGTCCAACCCGAGGTGCCGGACGCCGTCGTGCCCTACCTGCCGATCGCGGTGGTGGCGGCGCTGGACGCCGTGTTCGGCGGCGTCCGGGCGATGCTCGACGGGATCTTCAACGACAAGGTGTTCATCGTCTCGTTCCTGTCGAACGTGGTGGTCGCGGCACTGATCGTCTTCCTCGGTGACCAGCTGGGCGTCGGCTCGCAGCTGTCCACCGGCGTGGTCGTCGTCCTCGGCATCCGCATCTTCTCCAACGCGGCCGCGATCCGGCGCCATGTCTTCCGTGCCTGAGTCGGGCCGCGAGCCCGCGGCGGAGGACGGGCGGGAGGCGGCGGTGGCCGGGCCGGCCGCCGGGAAACCGGCTGGAGAGCCGGGCGGGAAAACGGTCGAGAAGGCGGTGTCGAAGCCCGTCCGGGAGGTCGTGGACGCACCTCGGACGGACAGTGCGGCGGACGCGGACGAGGCTGCCGGGACGGCCGGGGAGACCGCCGAGGCCGTGGGGCCCGTCGTCGCCTCGGCGGAGAAGTCTGACGCTAAGGCTGAGCTTGAGGCCGGTTCGGTGCCCGAGCCGACGCTGCGGCTCACGAAGGTCACCGCGCCGGCCCCCGGGGACGAGCCGAAGACCGAGCCGAAGACCGGGGCGAAGCCGGAGTCCGCGCCTGCCGCTGAGCCCGAGCCCACGCCCGAGCCCGTGTCGGGCCCGGAGCCCGCGCCGGAAGCGGGGTCCGAGCCGGAACCCGAGCCCGAGCCTGTCGCGGACCGGAGTGCCGGCCGGCGGCGCCTGAAGGCGGCGCTCTGGCCGCCGCGGCTGTCGCGCGGGCAGCTGGTGGTGGCGCTGCTGCTGTTCTCGCTCGGCCTGGGGCTGGCGATCCAGGTGCGGTCGACCAACGACCACCACAGTCAGCTCCGCGGGGCCCGCCAGGAGGACCTGGTGCGGATCCTCGATGAACTGGACAGCCGTCAGCAACGTCTTCAGCAGGAGAAGGCGGAGCTGGAGCAGTCCCTGGCGAAGTTGGAGAACAGCTCCAACCAGGCCAAGGAGGCCCAGGAGCAGACCAGGAAGAAGGCGACGGAGCTCGGCGTGCTCGCCGGCACCGTCAAAGCCACTGGTCCGGGCATCGTACTCACGGTCGATGATCCCCAAGGGCAGGTGAAGGCAGATATGCTGCTGGACACCCTGCAAGAACTTCGAGCGGCGGGGGCGGAGGCGATTCAGATCAACGATGTGCGCGTGGTGGTCAACACCTACTTCACCGACCTGTCGGCCGGTGGGGTGCAGATCGACGGGAAGAAGGTCTCGCAGCCCTACCGCTTCACGGTCGTGGGGAACCCGCAGGATCTGACACCCGCGCTGAACATCCCGGGAGGTGTCGTCCGCACGTTGGAGAGCCACCAGGCGCGGGCGACGATCGCCCAGCAGCAGAAGGTGGTCGTCGACGCCCTCGTGGACCCGAAGTCGCCGCAGTACGCCAAGCCGGCTTCGAAGTGACGGGGCGCCCGGCGAACGGCCCGTCAAGGGCGGGCGGCACCCGCTGCGGGGCGCCGCCGTCACATGGGCGAGACTGGTTCGCACCAGTACGCTCCGGAGCAACAACCGCAGTACCAACCGCCGGAGTACCACTCCAGCGGGCCCGAGCCGCAACGACCGGGCCCGCAGCATGTCCGAGGTTCTCACCCTGCCCCGCGGGCGGGTCTGTCACACGCAAGGGGATTCGCCCGTGAGTTTCTTCTCGAAGTTGTTCGGTCGTAACAAGGGCCGTGACGCCGCCGCCGTCGAGGCGCCCACCGCGCGTCACCGCCGACCGGAGGACGAGCCCGCAGTGCCGGGCATGCGTCCGGCCCCCGAGGCCGCGCCGTACGCAGGTCAGCAGCTGTACCGGGACGGCGGCGCCGCCCAGTACGCGGGGAATCAGGCGGGCTACGGCGCGTCGGTTGACCCCTCCGGCGAGCCGCGCATAGGTTTCCCGTCAGGACCCTCAACCTCTGGTGGAGGGTTTGCCCCGGATCCGTACGCCGGGCACAACCCGTCGGGTGTGCCGCGCCAGGAGGCTGTGAACATGGCTGGCCCCACTCCGTGCCCCAGGTGCGGCAACCGGAACCCGGCCGCGGCCCGGTTCTGTTCCAACTGCGGCACGGCGCTGCGCGGCGGCCTGCTTCCGGAGGGGGCGGCGGAGACCACGTCGACCATCTCCATCTCCGGCCTGGAGTCGTACGACCCCACCACCACGACCGGCACCGGCGCCACGCCGGCCCTGTCGGCCGAGGTGCTGTCGGCGATCGACGCGCTGCCGCCGGGCTCGGCCCTGCTGATCGTGCAGCGCGGTCCGAACTCCGGCAGCCGGTTCCTGCTGGACTCGGACGTCACCACGGCGGGTCGCCACCCGCAGGGTGACATCTTCCTCGACGACGTCACGGTCTCGCGCCGCCACGTGGAGTTCCGCCGCACCCCGGCCGGCTTCAGCGTCGCGGACGTGGGCAGCCTCAACGGCACCTACGTGAACCGGGAGCGGATCGACGAGGTGCCGCTGAACAACGGCGACGAGGTGCAGATCGGGAAGTACCGGCTGGTGTTCTTCGCCGGCCACAACCGGGGGTACTGAAAACGACGTCGGCAGGAGCCCGAGTGAATACGAATACCCCTTCCTCTTCTCTCGGGGCGGCCACCCCAACCCCGTCCGGTCCGCAGGCGGACCGCGGCGGACGCGGGGTGGTCGCGGGCCCGCGGCAGCCGGTCCGGGCCGAGCGGCCCGCCGGCCGCCGGCGCGGCGGTGACGAGCTGCTGAGTATCGGCGCGGTGCTGGCCTTCCTGCGCGACGACTTCCCCGAGGTCACCATCTCCAAGATCCGCTTCCTGGAGGCTGAGGGGTTGGTCGAGCCGCAGCGCACGCCCTCGGGGTACCGCAAGTTCAGCCCGGCCGACGTCGAGCGGCTGGCCTACGTCCTGCGCATGCAGCGGGACCACTACCTGCCGCTGCGGGTGATCCGGGAGCACCTGGACGCCATCGAGCGCGGTGAGAACCCGCCCGCGCTGCCCTCCGCCGCCGACACCCGGCCCGGGCCGCTGGAGGAGGCGGACCGGGAGCTGGTGGCCGGCGGAGAGGTGCCCTCCGGCGTCCGGCTGGGGCGCGCCGAACTGCTCGCGGCGGCCGAGGCCGGGGAGCCGGAGCTGGCCGAGTGGGAGTCCTACGGGCTGGTCGCCCCGGGACCGGACGGCGGCTACGACGGCGAGGCGCTCCAGGTGGCCCGGCTGGTCGCGGAGCTCGGCCGGTACGGGCTGGAGCCCCGGCACCTGCGCGCCATGAAGGCCGCGGCGGACCGCGAGATCGCGCTGGTGGAACAGGTGGTGGCGCCGTTGCGCCGGCACCGGAACCCGCAGACCAGGGCGCACGCGGAGGCCACCGCCCGGGAGCTCGCGACGCTGTCCGTACGGCTGCACGCGGCCATGGTCCAGGCCGGGATGCGGACGCGCGGATAGCGCGTGCCGCCCGCGGCGCGCCCTGGCCGCACCGCGCTGACCAGCGGCATCGGCCCTGCGCTTTCATATCCGGGAGCGGAGCCATAGGGTTGCCTGTGTGAATGAGCTCGACGTCGTGGGTGTCCGAGTGGAGATGCCTTCCAACCAGCCGATCGTGCTGCTGCGGGAGGTCGGGGGAGATCGCTATCTGCCGATCTGGATCGGCCCCGGCGAGGCGACCGCGATCGCCTTCGCCCAGCAGGGCATGACGCCGGTGCGGCCGCTGACGCACGACCTCTTCAAGGACGTCCTGGAGGCGCTCGGCCAGCAGCTCACCGAGGTCCGGATCACCGACCTGCGGGAGGGCGTGTTCTACGCCGAGCTGGTGTTCGCCGGCGGGGTCGAGGTGAGCGCGCGGCCGTCCGACGCCATAGCGCTGGCGCTGCGCACCGGCACGCCGATCTACGGGAGCGAGGAGGTGCTCGCCGAGGCGGGCATCGCGATCCCGGACGAGCAGGAGGACGAGGTCGAGAAGTTCCGCGAGTTCCTCGACCAGGTGTCGCCCGAGGACTTCGGCGGCAGCGGCCCGCAGTAGCGGGGCCCGACCGTGCGGCCTTTCGGCCCATCGTTTTGCCAAAATCCGTCCATCTACCCACACTAGGGGCACGAAAAACCACTCTCCTGAGTGATGTGGTTTGTCTGGCCCGGCGTGGCGATCGTTGACGGGTCATAGGGGACTGCCTACCGTCAGGAGTGGCTGTCCGGGTGGCCGATGCCCGCAGTCGGGTTGCCCGCAGCACAAGTGGACGGAGGCAGGCATGAGCAGCACCGGCGATGACGCGGCCGTGGGAGGCCGGTGCGCCGTGCACATGCCGCGCACCGCTCGCACCGTCACGGATTTCCCCCGGGTCGGCAGGTTCCCGGCCGTACAGGCGGGCCAGCCGGCCATCGAACGGCTGGCCCCGACGTCCGACCTGCTCGGCTTCCGGGGCCCGACGGCCTGTGCGGCGGCCGGCATCACCTACCGTCAGCTGGACTACTGGGCCCGCACCGGACTGCTGGAGCCCAGCGTCCGCACCGCGTACCCGTCGACCAGCCAGCGGCTCTACAGCTTCCGCGACATCCTGCTGCTGAAGATCGTGAAGCGGCTGCTCGACGCGGGTGTCTCGCTGCAGAACATCCGGGTGGCGGTCGCCCACCTCCAGGCCGCCGACCAGGCCGACCTGGCGGGGATGACGCTGATGTGCGACGGCGCGACGGTGTACGAGTGCACCACGCCGCAGCAGGTGGTCGATCTGCTGAAGGGCGGTCAGGGGGTCTTCGGCATCGCGGTCGGAGCGGTCTGGCAGGAGCTGGAGCTCACCCTCGGGCGGCTGCACGCCGAGCGCACCGACACCGGCGAGACGATGGTCGGGCACGACCCGGCCGACGAGCTGGCCCAGCGGCGCAACCGGGCGGTCTGAGCAGGCGTTCGACGGGGCCGCGGGCCCGGACGGGGAACCGTTCGGACCCGCGGCCCCGTCGTGTTCCCCGGTTGACGTGATCGAGGGAGGGCACGTGGGAGTCGGTACCGGTATATCGGGGCTGCTGCGGCGCAGGGCCGGACTGCTGGGGGCCCGGCTGCGGCAGCGGCGGACGCAGCGCAGGGTGTTCCAGGTCGGAACGGTGCTCTGCTCGCTGGCGCTGGCGCCGAGCGCCTGGGTGTGGTTCGCCGCGGGGGACCGGGTGGGCACCGTGGAGAGCGCGCCCGCCGCGCCGGTCGCGGTGGTCTTCGGGGCCGGCCTGTACCAGGGCAAGCCCTCCCCGTACCTGGAGCACCGTCTGGTCGCGGCGGTGGACCTGTACCGGGAGGGGAAGGTGCAGGCGATCCTGGTGACCGGGGACAACGGGCGGGTCGAGTACTCCGAGCCCGACGCGATGTACGACTACCTGACCCGGAACGGCGTTCCCGAGGACCGGGTGGTGCGGGACTACGCGGGCTTCGACACCTGGGACTCCTGCACCCGGGCGCGCCGGATCTTCGGGGTGGACCACGCGGTGCTGGTCAGCCAGGACTTCCACGTCCGCCGGGCGCTGGCGCTGTGCGAGGCGGCGGGCATCCGCTCGTACGCGGTCGGGGTGCCGGAACTGCACGACGCGACCTGGCTGTACGGCGGGCTGCGGGAGGTCGCCGGGGCGGGCAAGGCGGCGGCCAACGCCTGGCTGCGGCCGGACCCGGTGTTCCTCGGGCCCCGGGAGGACGGCATTCCGAAGGCGCTGGCGGAGGCCGCGAAGCAGTAGCGACGGGGGCCGGGAGCGGGGCCTCCGGCCCGGTTCGTACGCACTGTCGGACCCGTACGCGATGATCGGCGGGTGCGATCTCTGCCGAGCATCATCCACCTCGACATGGACGCCTTCTTCGCGGCGGTGGAGCAGGCGGCCAAGCCCAGCCTGCGCGGCAAGCCGGTGGTCGTCGGCGGGCTCGGCGGGCGCGGGGTGGTCTCCACGGCCTCGTACGAGGCGCGCAGGTTCGGGGTGCACTCGGCGATGCCGATGGCGCAGGCGCGCCGGCTCTGCCCCAACGCGGCCTTCCTGGCGGGGCGGTTCGAGGCCTACCGGCAGAACAGCGAGATCGTGATGGGGCTGCTGCGGCAGCTGTCCCCGCTGGTGCAGCCGCTCAGCCTGGACGAGGCCTTCGTGGACCTGGAGGCAGGCCCGTACGGACCGGCACTGCTGGAGGCGGACCACGAGACCGGCGAGCGGCTGGTCCTCGCGCTCGCGGAGGACCTGCGGGCGGACATCCAGCGGTCGACCGGGCTGACCGGCTCGGTCGGGGCGGCCGGGTCCAAGCTGATGGCCAAGATCGCCTCCGAGCAGGCCAAGCCGGACGGACTGGTCATGATCGAGCCCGGGCAGGAGCGGGCCGTGCTCGGCCCGATGCCGGTGCGGGCGCTGCCCGGGATCGGGCCGGCCACCGAACAGGTGCTGCGCCGGGCCGGGCTGAGCACGGTGGCCGACCTCGCGGAGGCGGGGGAGGCGGAGCTGGTGCAGCTGGTCGGGCGGGCGCACGGCGCCGGGATCTTCCAGATGTCCATAGGGCTGGACGAGCGGCCGGTGATCGCCGACCAGGACGCCAAGTCCGTGTCGGTGGAGGACACCTACGAGGTGGACCTGGCCGACCGGGAACGGGTGCTGCGCGAGGTGGAGGCCCTGGCCGGCCGGTGCGTACGGCGGCTGCGGGCGGCCGGGCGCTCGGGGCGGACGGTGGTGCTCAAGGTCCGGCGGTTCGACTTCTCGACGCTGACCCGCTCGGAGACGCTCGGCGGGCCCACCGACGACGAGGCGGTGATCACCGCGACCGCGCGCCGGCTGGCCGAGCAGGTGGAGATCACCGGCGGGGTCCGGCTGCTCGGCGTGGGCGTCGCCCAACTCGCCGACTACACCCAGGAGGACCTGTTCGCCCAGGCGCTGCGGGAGGAGGCCGCGGAGCACGCTGAGGCGGCGGCCGAGGCCGAGGAGCCCGAGGCGGAGCCGGAGGCCGTCGTGGTGCGGCGGTGGGTGCCCGGACAGGACGTCCGGCACGAGGAGTTCGGTCCGGGCTGGGTGCAGGGCAGCGGCGTCGGGAGGGTCACCGTACGGTTCGAGACGCCGTGGGACGGGCCGGGGCGGGTACGGACCTTCGCGGTGGACGACCCGGCGCTCGAACCGTCCCGGCCGCTGCCGCTGCGCCGGGACGCGGGTGTGGACGAGGGGCCGGACGGTGTGTCAGAGGGGAACGGCGGGCCGGGGGAAGGAGGCTGAAACGCGAAGCGGCCCCACCCGGTGGGGGAGTACCGGGTGGGGCCGATCACCGTGCCGGACCCCGTGCGTTCGTGATGCCCTCACGATGTACGGGGACCGGGCCCCGCGCCCTGTCCCTGAGCGCGGGGGCCGGACGCCTCGTCAGGCGTCGGTCTTGACCAGCTCGGGGCTGGAGTCCTGCTGGGCCGAGCCGCCGACGACCGTCGCGGTGGCGGCCGACTTGGTGCCGCGGATCAGGAACGGGACGACACCGGCGACGACGCAGACCACGGCCGCGGTCCAGAACGCGTGCTTGTAGGCGTCCAGGGTGGGCAGCGACAGCGGGATCTGCGGCGGCAGCTTCATGGTGTCGCCGGTCAGGATGGCGGCCATGACGGCGGTGCCGATCGCGCCACCGACCGTGCGCAGCACGGAGTTCATGCCGTTGGCGATACCGCTCTGCTCGACCGGGACGGCGCCGTTGATGTAGGCCGGCATCGCGGCGAAGGCGAGGCCGACACCGAGACCGAAGATCGCCGAGGCGGTGTAGATGTCGCCCTCGTGCCCGTGGCGCACGGCCAGGTAGGCCATCGCGATGGCGCCGAGGACGCCACCGAGGACCAGCGGCAGGCGCGGGCCGCGACGGGCGATCAGCAGGGCGCCGACCGGGGCGGCGACCATCGAGCCGATCGCGGACGGCAGCAGCAGGAGGCCGGCGTGCAGCACGCTGGCGGTGAAGCCGTAGTGGGTCAGCTTCTCCGGGGTCTGGGCGAAGTTGCTGATGACCATGAAGGAGCCGTACATGCCGAAGCCGATGAGCAGGCCGGCCACGTTGGTGAAGGCGACGGCCGGACGGGCCATCATCTTCATGTCCACCAGCGGGTGCGCGACCTTGGTCTCGATGATCCCCCAGATCAGGGCGACCACGGCGGCGACGGCGAACAGGCCGAGCGTCTTGTTGGAGGTCCAGCCCCAGTGGTTGCCCTGGCTGACCGCGACCAGCAGCGCGGAGAGCCAGCCGGCCAGGGTGAGGGCACCCAGCGGGTCGGCGCCGCCCTCCTTGTCGGTCACCGGGTCGGTCGGGACGCGGAAGGCGACCAGGGCGATCGCGATCAGGCCGAAGACCAGGCCCATCCAGAAGATCGACTTGTAGTTCCAGTGCTCCAGCAGGAGACCGGTCGCGACCAGGCCGAGGCCGGAGCCGACGCCCATCGAGGCGCTGATGGCGGCGACGCCGCCGGTCACCTTCTGCTTGGGCAGCTCGTCACGGACGATGCTGATCGCCAGCGGCAGGACGCCACCGCCGGCGCCCTGGAGGACACGGGCGACGACCAGCCAGGTGAAGGAGTGGGTGCTGACCGCCAGCGCCGAACCGGCGACCAGGCCGGCCAGCGAGATCAGCAGCATCGGCTTGCGGCCCCGGAGGTCGCCGAAGCGGCCCAGGAGGGGAGTCAGCACGGCTGCGGAGAGCAGGTTGGCGGTCATCAGCCAGGTGACGCTGGACGCGGAGACGTGCAGTTCCTTGGCCAGCGAGGGCAGGATCGGGACGACCGCGGTCTGCACCACGCTGAACGACAGCATCGCCAGGATGAGGGCCGGCAGGACCCGGGCGCTGCTCTGCTTCTCGGCCGCGGTGGTGGGCTGTGGTGCCTCACTCACGGTTGCTTCCTCCCGTACATAGTGAATGAACTGAAGTAACCATGCAGGGAGATACTTCAGAGTGTCAAATATCGAGTGGTTAAGTTTTGGCAAAGGTGAACGGTCGGGTACGTGACAAGGGCCGTGGCGGGGGTGGCGGGTGCGGGGAGGGTGCCTGCGGTGGGTGTGCGAGAGGGGCCCCGGACGGTGTCCGGGGCCCCTCTTCGCGGGTGGTGTCAGACGAGCGGGCGCAGCGCGGCCGGGCGGGGTGAGTCGGTGGCGGGGGGTGAGGCGGGGGGCGGGGGCGAGCCGGCCGGGGAGGGGTTCTGGGTGGCGGTGGTGTCGTGGACCTCGACGTGCTCGCGGCGGAGCTCCTCCCGGACCACCTCCTCCGTCGTGTAGCGCTCGACGACCAGGCGGACCCGCTCGACGGGCGCGAGGTACTTGCGGACCACCGCGCGCTCCTCGCGGAGGGTGACCTCCTCGACGGCCTCGGCGATGTCCTTCTCGCTGAGCGTGGCGCGCTCGGCGTCGCTGACCGGCATCCGCTCGACCCGGACGCGCTCGTGGACCACGGGGATGCGGCGCTCGACCTGTTCGGTCGTCACGTACTTGCGCAGCTTCGCGGTGCCGAGGGTGTGCCACTCGGTGGTGACCTCCAGCCGCTCCTCGCGGCAGGTGATCTCGACCGGGCCGCTGGGGGCGGACGGGGCGCCGTCGGCGTGCGCGGCGCCGACGGTCGCCGCCGGGGCGGGCGTAGACGCGGGCGCGGGAGCGGGCTGCGACTGCG
>NZ_LFVW01000277.1:0-14348 GCF_001182915.1 Kitasatospora sp. MY 5-36 | reverse complement strand
CCGCGCTCCCCGCCGCCGGGCAGGACCCGGCCACCGCCCGCCGGCCGCTCACCGCCCGGGAGGTCGGGCTGGTCCGGGCCGGCCTCGCCGCCGTCGAGCCGGTCGCCGACCGGGCCACCGCGCACTTCTTCGCGCTGCTCTTCCTGCGCCACCCCGAGCTCCGCTCGTCCTTCCCCGCCGCCATGGACGTCCACCGCGAGCGGCTGTTCCGCACCCTGCTGGCCGTGGTCCGCGAGCTCGACCGGCCGGCGGCCCTGCGCGCCACGCTGGCCGGGCTCGGCCGGTCCCACCGCCGGTACGGCGCGCTGGCCGGGCACTACGCCGTGGTGGAGGAGTGCCTGGTGGGAACGCTGGCCCGGTACGCGGGCGACCGCTGGGACGCCGAGGCCGAGTCGGCCTGGCGCCGCGCCTACCGGATGATCTCCTCGGCCATGATCGAGGCCGCCGAGGAGGACGCCCGCACCTCGCCGGCCTGGTGGCAGGGCGAGATCGTCCGGCACGAGCGCCGCACCCGGGACGTCGCGGTGGTCACCGTCCGGCCGGACCAGGCCTATCCGTTCCGGGCCGGGCAGTACACCGCGCTGGAGACGCCCTGGTGGCCGCGGGTCTGGCGGCACTACTCCTTCGCCGGCGCGCCCCGCCCGGACGGGCTGCTGACCTTCCACGTCAAGGCCGTCCAGGCGGGCTGGGTGAGCAACGCGCTGGTCCACCGGGCCGCGCCCGGGGACGTGCTGCGGCTCGGCCCGGCGGCCGGCGCGATGACCGTGGACCACGCGGCCGGCCGGGACCTGCTCTGCCTCGGCGGCGGCACCGGGATCGCGCCGGTCCGCGCCCTGGTCGAGGAGGCCGCCGAGCACGGTGCGTCCGGCCGCCGGGTCGAGGTGTTCTACGGGGCCCGCCGGGCCGAGGAGCTGTACGCGCTGGACGGGCTGCGCGAACTGGCCGCTCGCCACCCCTGGTTGACGGTCCGTCCGGTGCTCTCCGGCGGCGGCCACGCCGGGGGTCCGCTGGGCGGCGGACTGCTGGCCGGCGGGCTGCTGACCGGCGAACTGCCGGATGCGGTGGGCCGGTTCGGTCCGTGGACCGGCCGCGAGGCGGTGCTCAGCGGGCCGCCGGCGATGGTGCGCCGGGGCGTCGGGGTGCTGCTGCGGGCCGGGGTCCCGGCCGAGCTGATCCGGCACGACCCGGTCGGCGACCCGGCCGCCGTGTGATCACCCGAGGTCGGGGGCGAGGAGCGCCCGGATGCCCTCGATGTTGGCCGCCAGGTACGCCCGCAGCCGGGGCGGGACCACGTTGACCGAGGTGACGCCCTCGCGGGTGAACGGCAGCCGGACCACCTCGTACTCGCCGTTGGGGTCGGTCACCTCGGGCCCGTGCCGTCGGTCGAGGTCCATCGAGGCGAGCCGGCAGACGAAGAAGTGCTGCACCTTGACCCCGTGCGGGTGCAGCGGGGTGCCGTCGTCATGGTGGGTGTGGCTGATGGTGTCGACGAAGGCGGGCACCACGTCCACGACCTTGCCGCCGAGCTCCTCGTCCACCTCGCGGTGCAGCGCCTCGACCACCGTCCGGTCCTCCCGCTCGACCCCGCCGCCGGGCGTGATCCAGTACGGGTGCGGCGAGTCCGGCCGGACCCGCCGGATCAGCACGATCGAGGCCGGGCCGTACGGATCGTCCGGGTCCAGCTCCAGCAGGATCGCCCGCGCGGTGCGCTTCACGACCGGGCGCGGTGGCGCGGTGCGGTTCTCGGGGCCCATGGCCACCTCCGGGACTGGCGCGTTGTGCGGAAGTCTCCCGCGCCGAGGGAGGAACGAAACCCGGGGAACGGGTCGAAACACACCGGGAACGGGTCGAAACGCCGACCCGGTCGGGTGCATCCGTTCGGGGTCCCGCTGTGCTGCAATGAGCAGCTATCGGGCAAATCGGAGGTTTCGTTCCGCATGCCCGTTCTGGGCACGGACCTGTACGAGGGACTCGGGCTGGGGGTTGGGTGTCATGGATCGGATCGCACAGCCGTTCGAGAAGACGCAACCGTTCGAGACAGCACGACCGTTCGGGGAGCACCCGTTCGGAGAGCAACCGTTCGAGGCGGCACGACCGCTCGGGACCGCGCGGGAGGCCGGGCCCGCCGCGCCGCGGCCGCCCGGGGCGGACCGCGGGCCCACCCTGATCGGCTCCGTCCAGCGGGCGCTGCGGCTGCTGGAGGCCGTCGGGGGCTTCCGGCGCGGCGCGACCGCCAAGCAGCTGGCCCGGGCCGCCGAACTGCCCCTCGGCACGGCCTACCACCTGCTGCGGACCCTGGCCCACGAGGGCTACCTGCGGCGCTCCGAGGGGCGCTTCTTCCACGGGGAGGCGCTCGACGGCATAGCCCGCTCCCGCGGCCGGTGCGGCGGCCCCGACCTGCGGACGCGGATGCGGTCCTTACGGGACGAGCTCGGCGCCGCGGTCTACTTCGCGCTGTACCGGGACGGCGAGGTCCACGTGGTGGACGTGGCCGAGGACCCGAACCGCCCGGCCGTCGAGCCCTGGGCGGACTTCCGGGCCACCGCCCACGCGCACGCCATCGGCCAGTGCCTGCTCGGCCAGCTGCCCGAGGAGGAGCGCCGCGACCACCTCGCCCGCCACCCGCCGGCCGGGCTCACCCCGTCGACCCTCACCGGCGAGACCGCGGTGCTGCGCCGGCTCGCCTCGCTGCGGCCGACCATGCCGGTGCTGGAGCGTCAGGAGTACGCGCTCGGCACGGTCTGCGCGGCCGTCCCGATCACCATCGGCCCGGTGGTCGCCACGATGGCCCTGTCGCTCCCGGTCGAGCGGGCCGACCGGCTGGTCTCCGTCGCGTGCCAACTGCGGCGCGGGGTCGGGGCGATGAGTCCGTCGTTCATCTTCTGACACCACTTGGTCTGGACCTGCTTCGGCTCGTTCACCATTTGAAAAAGCACGCCTTGTCCACTACATCCCCAAACATGGACGATGATGATCGAACGTGGATTGGTTGCATAAACCGTCACAAAAACCGTCGAAAACATGTCCGCCGCCATCGGACCAAGCGAACCGACGGCGCGGGCAGAACGAGAGGTACTGGCGCCATGCAGCACAGCACAGTCCAGGGTCACCTGGTGATGAACCTCGTGGTCTCGCACGAGCTCTCCTTCCGCCTCCCGGTGGACCTGGCGTACGAGGCCGACGACCCGTACGCCGTCCGGCTCACCTTCCACCTGCCCGGCGACGCCCCGGTCACCTGGTACTTCGCGCGGGAGCTGCTGCTCGACGGGATCAGCGGACCGGCGGGCGAGGGCGACGTGCACATCCGCCCGGTCGGCGACGAGCTCTCGGAGGTCCGCATCGTGCTGCACTCCCCCGACGGGGACGCCCTGCTGTGCGCCTCGTCCGCGCCGCTGATCGCCTTCCTGGCGCGGACCGACCGGCTGGTGCCGATGGGGCAGGAGTTCTCCGGGCGGGACATCGACGCCCAGCTCGCGGACCTGCTCAAGGGGCGTGAGAACGCGGGGTGATCGCCCCGGCCGCGGTCGCACAGGAACGGCGAAGGGGCCCGTACCCGGTGGCAACACCCGGGTGCGGGCCCCTTTCGGCCGTCCGCACGGCACCGGTCAGTCGTCGTCCAGGGCCAGGTGCAGGCCCCACGCGACCAGGCTGATGATCAGTGAACCGACCAGCGCCGAGCCGAAGTTGGTCACGTGGAAGTCCAGGCTCAGCTTCCCGGAGGCCCAGGAGGTGAGCAGGAGCATCAGGGCGTTGATCACGAAGGTGATCAGTCCCAGCGTGAGGATGAACAGCGGGAACGAGAACAGCTTGACCACCGGCTTGATCAGCCAGTTCACCACGCCGAACACGACGGCGACGCCGAGCACCGTCAGCGCCTTGTGCTGCCAGTCGGCCTTGCCCTGGGCGAGTTGGATGCCGCTGACGATCCAGGCGGCGACCCAGATGGCCGCCGCGTTGATCAGTGTCTTGATGAGGAAACCCTTCATGCCGCCCAAGCCTGACAGGAACCACCCTCCCGGCGGAACCACCACACGGCGGGGTCGTGCTGAATGCCCCTGGTCCGGGAGGTGGACGGACGGGCCCGGGGACGGGGGAGGACGGCGGCACACTGGGCGGAGGACCGGCCGCCCCGGCGGTTAGGGTCGCGTCATGAGCACCAAGACGCTGACCGAAGAACTCTGGGCGGCCATCGAGCCGGTGTACGCCGAGATCCTCGCCCACCCCTTCCTGGCCGGGCTCACCGACGGCACCCTGCCGCGCGAGGCCTTCCGCCACTTCGTCGTCCAGGACTCGCACTACCTGCGCGACTACGCCCGCGCGCTCGCCGTCTGCGCCGCCAAGGCGCCCGGCGAGGAGGACGTCCGGGCCTTCGCCGACGACGCGGTCGGCGCGCTGGCCGCCGAGCAGGGCATGCACGCCGAGTTCCTGACCGCCTTCGGCGGCAGCGCCGAGGAGGCCGCCGCCGAGCCGGTGCTGCCCACCACCCGGGCCTACACCAGCTACCTGCTGGCCACCGTCTACGGCGGCTCCTTCGCCGAGGCGCTCGGCGCGGTGCTGCCCTGCTACTGGATCTACGCCCGGGTCGGCGAGGCGCTGCTCGCCCAGGGCTCGCCCGACCCGCTGTACGCCAAGTGGATCTCCACCTACGGCGACGAGGCCTTCCAGTCGGTGGTCCGCCGGGTGCTGGCGCTGACCGACCGGCTGGGCGAGGAGCTGTCCGCGGCCGAACGCCGGAAGGTGGTCGGGCACTTCGTGACCACCTCGCGCTACGAGTGGATGTTCTGGGACGCCGCCTGGCGCGGCGAGCGCTGGCCGGTCTGAGCCGTCCGGGAACGTCCGCCCGCCGTCCGGGACGCCCCGGGCGACGGGCGGACGGTGCCTGGTCAGCCGGTGACGTAGTAGCCGTTCACGTCGGCGACGAGGTCCAGGTCGGCCCCGTGGTTGTAGACGGCGTAGGTGCCTGTGCTTTCGAGCACCTCGGCGGTCGCCGAGTTGGAGGTGGTCTGCCCCCGCACCACGTTGACGGTGGAGGTGCCCGTCTGCAGGTTCGGTTCGCGGGTCACCGCGAGGTAGCCGTCGGCGAGGACGTTGGTGGCCGTGATGTTGGCTTCGACGGCGAAGGCGTTCGGCACGGAGCCGTCGGTGGGGACGGCCTGGATCATCCGGGTGCCCGACCCCGGCACCGGTCCGCCGCCGAGCCGGGAGTCGAGGCTCCGCACCGGTGTCCTGAGCGCGCTGTACCGGCCCTTGCCGGACGGTCCGTAGTAGCCGACGATGTCGACCACGACGTGCACCGGGCCGACGTGGTTGTAGAGGTTGATCCTGCCGTCCTGGCCGACCGGCACCACGACGCGGTTCGCGACCGTCGAGCCCGCCGGGAAGTTGACGTTCGAGCCGGCGTCGGGCCGGGGTTCCCCGGCCGGGTACGCGGTCAGGAAGCCGTCCCGGTAGCCGTCGACCGCGGTGACGTTGAGGACCACCGCGGTGGCGTCCGTGGTCCCCAGCTCGGTGCGGGCGACGTGGTAGCTGCGCACCGAGTCGGTGTCGATCCGGCCGGTGGTGTCGCGGCGGCTGTCGGCGATCCGGCTCGGGTACAGCGGGCGGAACGTGTCGGTCGCCGCGGTCCGGAAGTAGCCGACCACGTCGAGGACGACGTCGGTGGTGCCCGCGTTGTTGTAGAGGGTGAGCCACGGGACGTCGTGGCTGACCGGGCCGGTCGCGACCGTGACCAGGTTCGAGACGGTCTGGCCGGGCCTGAAGTTGATGCTGGAGGTGGCGGGCTTGGTGCCCGGCGCGCCGGGGGCGGAGCCGAGCGTGACGAAGCCGTCGGCGGTCGGGTCGGTCACGGTCACGTTGACCACCACGGCCGTGGCATCGGTCGGGACGACGCCGAAGCACTCCTGCCGCGGGGGGTTGAGGCAGCCCGTGGCGATCGGGGTCGAGAAGTACTCGCCGGCCCGCAGCGGCCGCGCGGTGCGGGTCTCCGGGACCTTGCTGTCGTCGCGGGTGTCCAGGACCCGGATCGGGGACATCCCGACGTACCCGGCCGGTGCGGTGACGTCGGGTGCGGCGGTGGCGGCGACAGGTGCCGCGGCGGGTGCGGCGGTCGCCGGGACGGCGGCGAGGGCCGGGGCGGTGAGGACGAGCGCCGCCAGGGCGGCGAGGGACATGGCTGTTCTGGCCCGCATGATCGGATCCCCCCGGGGGTCGACGGTGCTGGACGGGCTTGCTTCCAGTACTGGTTGGACGCATCGGGCCGCCCGGGGTTGTGCCCCTCCGGCGGAATTCCCGGCGGGGTGCCCGGACGCCGCTCGTCCCGGGCCCCGCCCGGCCCGCCGACCCGGGTGTTCCGGGGCCGGCGGGCCGGGCGGGATCGTGGCCGGCTCAGCCGGTGACGTAGTAGCCGTTCACGTCGGCGATGAGGTCCAGCCCGAACCCGTGGTTGAAGACGGAGAACCTGCCCTCGGGGGTCACCGCGGTGGTCGCCGAGTTGCAGGTGTCCCGCGCCGCCCTCACGTTGAGGGTGGAGGTGTTCGGTGCCTGGCCGGGCCCGGGGAAGACGGTGAGGTGGCCGTCCGCGAGGACGTTGGTGGCCGTGATGTTCGTTTCGACCCCCATGGCGTTCGGCACGGAGCCGTCGGTGGGGACGGCCTGGACCTGCACGGTCGACCCGGTGGCCACCGAGTAGCCGTTCCGGGTGTCCAAGGCCCGCACCGGGTTCTTGAGCGCGCTGAACAGGCCCTTTCCGGACGGTCCGTAGTAGCCGACGACGTCGACGATGACGTGCACCCAGCCGGCGTGGTTGTAGAGGTTGATCCTCCCGTCGGGCCCGACCGGCACCACGACGCGGTTCGAAACCGTCGTGCCCGCCGGGAAGTTGACGTTCGAGCCATTGGTGGGCCGGATCGTCCCGGTCGGGTACGCGGTCAGGAAGCTGTCCCAGGTGCCCTCCGTCGCGGTGATGTTGAGGATCACCGAGGTGGCGTCCGCGGTCCCCAGCTCGGGGCGGGCGACCAGGTACGAGCGCATCTCGTCGCCGCGGAGCCGACCGGCGGTGCCGTTGTCGCGGCTGTCGGCGATCCGAGTGGGGGTCAGGGGGCCGTACTTGTCGGTCGCCGTGGGGTTGTAGTAGCCGACCACGTCGAGCACCACGTGGGCGGTGCCCGCGTTGTTGTACAGGGTGAGCCACGGGACGAAGCGGTTGACCGGGCCGGTCGCGACCGTGACCAGGTTGGAGATGGTCTGGCCGGCGCTGAAGTTGATGCTGGAGGTGGCGGGCTTGGTGCCCGGCGTGCCGGGGGTGCCGCTGACCGTCACGAAGCTGTCGGCGGTCGGGTCGGTCACGGTCACGTTGACCACCACGGCCGTGGCGTCGGCCGGGACGACGCCGTAGCACTCCTGCGGGGGGTGGCTGTGGCAGCCGGTCGCGATCGGGGTGGAGAAGTACTGGCCCTCCTGGAGCGGCCGCGCGGTGCGGGTCTCCGGGACCTGGTTGGAGTCGCGGGTGTCCAGGACGCGCTTCGGGGCCATCCCGACGAATCCGGCCGGTGCGGTGGTGCCAGGGGCTGTGTCGGCGGCAGCGGTGGCGGCCGCCGGGGCGGCGGTCGCGGGCACCGCGGCGAGGGCCGCGACGGTGAGGCTGAGCGCCGCGAGAGCGGCGGTGGACATGGCTGTGCTGGCCCGCATGGGTCGGGTTCCCCCCTGGTAGACGGCGCCGGGAGGGCATGGTCCCGGCACTAGGTAGGACGTTCCGGAAGGCCGGGGGTTGTGCCGCGTCGGAGGAATTCTCGGGGGTCACCCGGGGGGTCGGGATCGGGGGGATCTCGGGGTTCTCTCCGGGCCGTTGGGCCTCGTTCCGGCACTCGCGCCACCGTACGATCGAAGTACCGAAAGCAAGCGGGATGCGGCACCGGACGGCGGCCGACCCGAGGGGAGAAGAGGAACCGACATGGCTGAGCTCTGGAAGTCGCTGCCCTCCTGGGTGCGCAACATCGTCATCCCGGTGCTGGTCCTGGTGCTGGCCTGGAACATCGTCGCCTTCGTGTTCGGCGTCGTCGGCGCACTGCTCTCGATCGTGATCAAGCTGCTGGTGGTGGTCGGTATCGCGGCCGCCGTGGTGGTCCTGGTGAAGAAGGCGGCCAAGAGCTGACCGGCCGCCCCGACCGCCGCCCTGAGGCCCGGCCCCCCGCGAGACGGGGAGCCGGGCCTCTGGCGTTCTCCGGTGTCCGGAGTGCTGCTACTGGTTGCGGTAGTAGCCGAAGAGGTCGGCGATGACCTGGGTGGTGCCGGCGTGGTTGGCGATGTCGAACCGGCCTCCGTCGTCGACCGGGACGGTGGTGTGGTTGGAGACGTCCAGCCCCGGGCTGGCGTTCAGGTTGCTGGTGTCGGGCTGGGGCGTCCCGGACGCCCACGCGGTGAGGTGGGTGGCCCCGGTGGTGCCGGTCGCCGTCAGGTTGACCACCGCGGCGGTCGCGCCGGAGGGCACGCCCCGGACCTGCTGGGTGGAGAACGGGGTGAAGGTGACGTTGCCCCGCGAGTCGAGCAGACGGGTCGGGGGGACCGGGGTGAACAGGCCCTTGCCGTCCGGGCCGTAGTAGCCGAAGACGTCGACCACGAGGTGCGAACTGGAGGCGTTGGTGAAGAGCTCGACGCTGCCGTCCGCGCCCAGCGGGACCACCACCTGGTTGGGGATGTTCCGGCCCGGGGCGGTGTTGAGGTTGGAGCCGGCCGCGGGGCGCTGGGTTCCGCCGGGGTAGACGGTGACGAAGCCCGCCGAGGCGGACTCGGTGGCGGTCACGTTGAGCACCGCCGAGGTGGCGCCCGCCGGGACGCCGCCGGCGCCGGCCACCTGGAGCCG
Organism: Kitasatospora sp. MY 5-36; assembly: GCF_001182915.1. Taxonomy (NCBI): domain Bacteria; kingdom Bacillati; phylum Actinomycetota; class Actinomycetes; order Kitasatosporales; family Streptomycetaceae; genus Kitasatospora; species Kitasatospora sp. MY 5-36. Next base: position 5,491 of record NZ_LFVW01000277.1, on the reverse strand, counting down.
TCGGGGGGTGCCTCCGGTCAGCGGGGTGGCGTCGGAGCGGGTGTCGAGCAGCCGGGCCGGGGCGACGGAGGTGAAGCGGTCGGGGCTGCCGGCCGTGAAGTAGCCGAGGACGTCGGCGACGGTGTGCACGTAGCCCGCGTTGTTGCGCACCACCACCCTGCCGTCCGGGCCGATCGGCACGGTCACCAGGTTGGCGACGTCCTGGCCGGGGCCGAAGTTCACGTTCGAGGTGGTCGGCCGGGCGGCGGCGGACGGGTAGACGTCCAGGTGGCTGTCGGCGGTGCCCTCGGTGGCGGTCAGGTTGAGCACGACGGCCGTGGCGCCCGGGGGCACCAGGGTGCCGGCCGAGCCGGAGACGCGGTTGCGCAGGTCCAGGTCGATGGTCTCGCCGGGGCCGAGCCGCGGGTAGCGGCCGCCGGGCTGGCGGGAGTCCAGGATGCGGGTCGGCGCGATCGCGGGGTAGCCGGCCGGGGTGTAGTCGACCTTCCTCCACTGCACATCCGTCCGGCTGGCGCCGAACTCGTCGGTGGTCGTGAGCTGCACCCGGTAGTCGCCGGGCTTGGCGTACACGTGACGCACGGTGGGGCGGTTCGGCCCCGACGCGGTGGTGCCGTCGCCGAAGTCGTAGGAGTAGTCGGTGATCCGCGACGGGACGACGGGGTTGGCGTCGACCGTGACGGCCAGCGGGTCGGAGCCGGTCTCCGGGGTCACCTTGAGGTCGGTCTTGAAGGAGCCGACGACCTCGTACGCGCCGCGGTCGCGGAAACCGCCGTTCGGGCCGGTGTTGGGGACGTCCGGGTGGTCCGTCGCGCTGTGGCCGAGCAGGTCGACGGCCGAGACGCCGGGCACCTCGGGGCCGGCGGAGTCGATCACGCCGTTGGGCAGCCAGCCGAGGGCGGCCACCGGCATCGAGTACCCCCACAGGTCGGGGTCGAACTGCACGCTGACGTTGAGGTCGTGGCCGCCTTGGCCGGTCGCGGCCTTCAGGTTCTCGGCCCACTGGTACTTGGTGCCACCCCACTCGTAGGTGGGGATGTGGCCGAGCCCGGGGGGCTGGATGGTGTTGTAGTCGAGGACGGTGCCCTCGGTCGAGCCGGCCGACACCCGGACGACGGACATGTCGGCGAGGTTGTTCGTGATCGTCGCGTGGTGGGACGCGCCGGCCAGGTCGAAGGCGGTCGACACCGACCACTGGAACCGCACCGTGTTGTGGGTGATGACGGTGTTCGGCGCGTCGGTCAGCGACACGGCCGACCCGAACGTGGAGTTGAAGTCGTTGCCGGCGATCACTGTCCCGGAGATGCCCGGACCGACCTTCACGCCGCCGTGGGCCAGACTGACGATCGAGCGCTCGACCCGGACGTGGTCGCTGGCGCCGGTGACGTTGACGGCCGGCCGGAGGACGTCGCCGTTCGGCTGCTCGATCAAGTTTCCGGAGAGCTCGACCCGGCTGACCCCGTCGAGTTCGAAGTGGGTCACGTCGAAGCCGGAGATGACGACGTCGTGCTGGCCGGAAATCCGCACCGCCTGCTTCTGCGGACCGGCGATGACCGGAAGGGTCTTCTTCAGGGCGAGGCGGCCGGCGCCGCGGAAGGTGATCGGCCTGCCGGGCTCGCCGGAGCGCCGGACGGTCAGGTCCTCGGCGTAGGTGCCCGACGCGACCTCCACGGTCTGGCCCGGCAGCACCTGGTCGGCGGCGGCCTGGACGGTGCAGAACGGAACCGCCCGGGTGCCCGGACCGCTGTTCGAGCAGGCGGAGTTGGAGCCTTCGACGTACAGGACTGCGGCCGGTTCGGCCGCCACCGCGGGCAGTGGCAGGCCCACCACGGCGGAGACCACGGCGGCGCTCAGGCCGGCCGCGTGACGGATGCGCACGGAGTACTTCCCCCAAGAATCGTCAGAGCCGCGACACCCCGGGCCGGTCGCCCGCACGGAGGGGCCGTGCCCGACCCGGTGGAGTGCCTGCGGAGCATTCGTGAGCATTATGAGGGTGCGTTCGGACACTTTCGGCCACTGGGGTGCCGTCGAAGCGGACCCGCCGCCGGCCCGTGAGGCGCTCTGGACCTGCGGCGATCCGCTCGCTACGGTGTTGGGCGTCGTGTGCAGGCAACACCGCCTGCGACGCGGGAGCTCGGAGCACCGGGCTGAGAGGACGCTGACCGGGACGTCGACGGACGGACCGACGGCTGCGTCGACCGCAGGAACCTGACCGGGTAATGCCGGCGTAGGGAGTAGAGGTCAGATGACCACGTTCGAAGCACAGCCGCAGTCTGTCCGGAGCGCCCCCAGCAGCGAGCGCACCGGCTACCCGACCCCGGCCTGGCACAAGGCCTACCGCGAGGGAACGCGCCCCGACCTGCGCGTCCCGTACCGCGAGGTGCGGCTCACCAACGGCGGGACCGTCCCGCTGTACGACACCTCCGGCCCGTACACCGACCCGTCGTACGAGCCCGACGTGCGGCGCGGCCTGCCCGCGCTGCGGGACCCCTGGATCCGCCAGCGCGGCGACGTCGAGGAGTACGACGGCCGCGAGTCGCGCCCCGAGGACGACGGGATCAAGCACACCTCGCCGCGCGGCGGGAACCTGCGCAACCTGGACGCCGTCTTCCCCGGCCGCCCGCGCCGTCCGCTGCGCGGCCGCGATGGTGCCGCCGTCACCCAACTCGCCTACGCCAAGCGGGGCGTGGTGACGCCGGAGATGGAGTTCGTGGCGCTGCGCGAGGGCCTGGCGCCCGAGTTCGTGCGGGCCGAGGTGGCCCGCGGCCGGGCCGTCATCCCGGTCAACGTGAACCACCCCGAGGTGGAGCCGGCCGTCATCGGCACCAACTTCCTGGTGAAGATCAACGCCAACATCGGCAACTCGGCCGTCACCTCCTCGATCGAGGAGGAGGTGGAGAAGATGACCTGGGCCACCCGCTGGGGCGCCGACACCGTCATGGACCTCTCCACCGGCCGCAACATCCACACCACCCGCGAGTGGATCCTGCGCAACTCCCCCGTGCCGATCGGCACCGTGCCGCTGTACCAGGCCCTGGAGAAGGTGGACGGCCGTGCCGAGGAGCTGAGTTGGGAGGTGTACCGGGACACCATCGTCGAGCAGTGCGAGCAGGGCGTCGACTACATGACCGTCCACGCCGGCGTGCTGCTGCGCTACGTCCCGCTCACCGCGCGCCGCAAGACCGGCATCGTCTCGCGCGGCGGCTCGATCATGGCGGCCTGGTGCCTGGCCCACCACCAGGAGAACTTCCTCTACACCAACTTCGAGGAGCTCTGCTCCATCCTCGCCTCCTACGACGTCACCTTCTCGCTCGGTGACGGCCTGCGTCCGGGCTCGATCGCGGACGCCAACGACGAGGCGCAGTTCGCCGAGCTGAAGACCCTCGGCGAGCTCGGCCGGATCGCCCGCGAGCGGGACGTCCAGGTGATGATCGAGGGCCCGGGCCACGTCCCGATGAACAAGATCCGGGAGAACATGGATCTCCAGAAGGAGATCTGCGACGAGGCGCCGTTCTACACCCTCGGCCCGCTGACCACGGACGTCGCCCCCGGCTACGACCACATCACCTCGGGCATCGGCGCCGCGATGATCGCCTGGTGGGGCACCGCGATGCTCTGCTACGTGACCCCCAAGGAGCACCTGGGCCTGCCCAACCGGGACGACGTCAAGACCGGCGTGATCACCTACAAGATCGCCGCCCACGCCGCCGACCTGGCCAAGGGCCACCCCGGCGCCCAGGCCTGGGACGACGCCCTCTCCGACGCCCGCTTCGAGTTCCGCTGGGAGGACCAGTTCAACCTGGCCCTCGACCCGGAGACCGCCCGCGACTTCCACGACGAGACCCTCCCCGCCGAGCCCGCCAAGACCGCGCACTTCTGCTCGATGTGCGGCCCGAAGTTCTGCTCGATGAAGATCTCCCAGAAGATCCGCGACGAGCACGGCGACGGATCCACCGCCGTCTCCAGCGAGTTCGACGCCGAGGCGCTGGCCGGCATGGCCGAGAAGTCCGCCGAGTTCGCGGCCCAGGGCAACAAGGTCTACCTCCCGCTGGTGGACTGACCCGGGACACCCGAGCGCCGCCCCGAAGTACCTCGGGGCGGCGCTTTCGCGGTCCTCCGCTACCTCCCGGCGTCGTGGCCGGCGACCGGTGCGGCGGCCTCCAGCGTGTGGCGGATCACCGCCGAACCGTGCTCGACGGACTCGGCGATCGGTGCGGCCAGGGCCTCGGGCAGGACGTCGGTGTGCCACACGAACCTCGTCCGGCCGCCGGCCTCCGGAAGGGCCTGCATGGACGCGTGGTGGTGGGACGGGTGGAGGCTGCCGCCGACGACCGTGTAGGCGACCCGCATCGCCTCGTGGTCGAGGTCGACGAGCCGTTCGAGCACGATCGTGCCGTCGGCGAAGGTGACGGTGCGCGTGTCCGAGCTCAGCACGGTATCGGTGACGAACCCGGGCGCCAGCCGCTCGTGCACCGCGCCGTAGTCGCTGAGCACCGACCACACCGCCTCGGGGCGGGCGTCGATGACGAGTTCCTTGTGGATCGAGGCCATGGGTGGTCGACTCCTCGTCAGGCCGAAGCGATGCAGAACAGGTGGCCCTCGGGGTCGGCGAGAACGGTCCAATCGCCTTCGCCGGGCTGGAACTCCGGCCTGCTCGCCCCCGCCGCGAGCAGTTCCTGCACCGCGGCCTCGGGATCGGCGACCGTGAAGTCGAGGTGGGCGTGCTTCGCGGCGTCGGGCCAGCCGGGGCCCCGGTAGCCGGCGACCCGCTGGAAGGCCAACCGGACCGGCCCCGCGCCGAGTTGGACGAAGTCGTCGTCGGCCTGGCCGAGGTCCCAGCCGGTGACCTGGCGGTAGAACCCGGCGAGGGCCCGGGGGTCGGCGCAGTCGATGGTGATCGTGGTGAGCTCCGCGTGGACGGCCATGGATGGCTCCCTTCGTGTCGTCACGTGGGCCCCAGCATCCGGGGTGACGGCACCGGAGGTCTTGAAGATCCTTGCGGGCCGTCCTGTCGTACCCGGCGGGTACCGTCCGCGGCATGCTGTCCGCATCGACCCTCGCCGACCGGCCGGAGTTCACCGTGACCGTGGTGGGGTGCCGCTCCGACCACACCCGGTGGTCGCGGCCGGAGAGCCGCGACGACCACCGCCTGGTGCTGGTGCGACGCGGCAGGTTCCGGCGGTCGGCCGACGGCACCGACACCGATCTGGACGCGACCACGGCCTACCTGGGCGCGCCCGGTGAGCAGGAGCGCTTCGCGCACCCGGCCGGCGGCGACGTCTGCACGTCGGTCAGGTTCGAGCCCTCCCTGCTCGGGCGCCCGCCCGCCGCGACGACGGTGTACGTCGACGCGCGCGTCGACCTCGCCCACCGCCGTCTGGTCGCCGCCGCGGGCACCGGCGACATCGACTACGCGCTGGCGGAGGAACTGCTCCGCCTCGTCGCGGCCGCGGCCGGTGAGCCGACCGCCCGCGCCCGGCGGGCAGGCCGGCCG